>CBFRWL010000031.1:0-14314 GCA_965727025.1 uncultured Sphingomonas sp. | reverse complement strand
GAATTCAGCTCTTGCTGATCGGCACGCGCCCGATCACCCTCGGCTTGTCATCCGACGGGCGTGGCGCTGCCTTGGCGCGCGGCGCCGCCTTTTCCGCCGGCCGCGGCTGGTAGCTGCGGGGATAATGCGTGCGCGGCTGCTCATAATAGGTAATGGTTTCGGTGGTCGTCACCGGCTGCTGTTGGACCACGATGGTCGTGCTCGATCCCGGCGGCAGCATGACTGTAGCCCCCGACTGCACCGTGGTGGCGTCACCGCTGGGCCAAGCCCATATTTCCCGCCTCGCCCCCGCATGGCCGCCCTGCCAGGTAACATCGTCATCGGGCGCGACATCATCGCCCCCGGACGGCAGCGTATCGGGCGCATCGCCGACGTAAGCCGGCACCGGGCCTTGCGCGGCGCGATCCCAGGCTACATCGTGAACGCTATCGTAGATCATGCCGCGATCGTCGACGAGCACCGCGTCGTCATAATAACGCACCCACCGGCGCCCCCCGCCCGGCTCGGCAAGGCCATAGCCTTGCCAGTCGCCGACGACATAGGTCGGGGTGAGCCAGAAGCTCGGCAGGATAAATCCCCGTACCGGCCTTTGAAAGGATCCGCCCCACCAGCCCGGACCGCCCCACTGCCAGCCACCGGGACGCATCATCTGCCAATGGCCGTTCGGTCCAACCGGGGGCGATGGCGGCATGGGCGGGGTGGCCGGATGCGCATGCGCTGCAAAGGGAATCGCCATTGCTCCCATGAGGCCGGCAAGGACAAGCTTCCGCATATGCAATCGACTCCCGAGCTTCGCTATGGCTAACGAAGCGTTAACATTCGAGCGCCGCAACGGCCATGGTGCGAAACGGTTAATGTATGTCTCAATAAGAGCCGGCGATCGGCAACTCAGCCAATACGCAACGCGAGCAGCTCCATAAGCCGAACGCAACCGCTCGCATCTTGTTCATCGAAGCGCCCAACGATCGGGCTGTCGAGATCGAGCACCCCGATCAAACGCTCGCCGACGACGATGGGGACCACCAGCTCCGATGCGGAATCCGCGTCACAGGCGATGTGGCCAGGAAAGCTGTGCACGTCCGCAACACGTTGTACCATGCGCGTGGCCGCCGCCGTGCCGCACACGCCGCTGCCCACCGCTATGCGGATGCAGGCCGGCTTGCCCTGGAAAGGCCCCAACACCAGTTCGCCATCGATCAAGCGATAGAAGCCCGCCCAGTTGAGATCGGGAAGGAACTGCCAGATCAGTGCCGCCGCATTGGCGAGATTGGCGATCGAGTCCGGCTCGCCGGCGGTTAGTCCATCGAGCGCTCGATACAGATCGGCGTAGAGATCCGCCTTCGGTTGGTTCGCATCGATGTCAAATGTCCAGCTCAATCGAACGCTACCCTTCCTCGTCCGCGCTTGACCGCGCTCCTCGCCGTTTTTGCCTCGAGCCGCTTGGCTTTGGCCGCCTTGCTCGGCCGGGTTTTGATGCGCTTCTCGGGAGCAACGAATGCCGCCTGGATCAGTTCGGCGGCGCGCTGGCGGGCATCGGCGCGATTGGCTTCCTGCGTCCGAAACCGACGGGCCGTGATCAATATGCCGCCGTCAGACGTCCAGCGATTGCCGGCAAGCGCCTTCAGCCGGGCGAACACAGGCGGCGGGAGCCGAAGCGAATAGACGTCAACCCGAAGCTGCACCGCAGTCGCCACCTTGTTGACGTTCTGCCCGCCCGGCCCGGTGGCTGCGAGAAATTTTTCCTCCAGCGCATCTTCCGGCAAGGCCGGCAGCTCAGGAGATCGCGTCTTCATCGATCCTGAAACCCGCCGCCCCAAAGCTTTCCGGCAGCGGCGCTTCGGCCTCGATAGCGGGCTTCGGCGCCCGCGCAACCTTGAGCCGCCAGGCATGGAGCAGCATCGCCTCCCCGCCGTGGCCATAAACCGGATCGCCCACGATCGGTGCGCCCAGTCCCTCAAGGGCATGAACCCGGATCTGATGGGTACGGCCGGTTTCGGGGGCGAACAGCATCAGCGAACGCCCCTCGCGGCTATCGAGCAGGCGCCAATGCGTTCGCGCGGCCTTGCCCTTCACATCGCCGCGCATGCGCCAGCCGGACTCGCGCGTCGACGCCTTGAGCAGCGGAAGATCGATGGTGCCCCGATCGCCATCAGGCACGCCCTCAATCACGGCGAGATAGCGTTTCTCCACTTCGCCTGACTCGAACGCGTGCTGGAAACGCTTGTGCGCCTTCGGGTTCCGGGCAAGCAACAAGCACCCCGAGGTGTCACGATCCAGCCGGTGCACGGGCTGCGGCCAGCGCTGGAATCCAAAAGCGAGACTTTGCAGATGATTTTCAAGGCTGAGCGACCCGTCGCGCGGCGGATCGACCGGCAGCCCCGCCGGCTTGTCGATCACGATCGCCTCGCCATCGATGAAGAGAATGCGATCAGCGAGCATGATCGACGCCCGACATTCGTCGCACCCATGTGCCGCTCAGCACGAACATACCGGAAAGGACGTGGACGCCGATAGACATCCGCTCGCCATGACACGGCGGGGGCAGGCTAGGGAAGTTTTTGTTTGCCATGAGTGGGCCAAATGCCGGCGAGCTCTTCAACATGGGAAGGATCACCGGCATTCGCAGCCGCCATATACTTCAGCCGAACAACTTGGCCGCCGTTTCAGCCACGCGCCGCCCGAGATAGCGCGCGCCTTCAAGCTCCTTTTCGGACGGCTGGCGACTGCCATCACCACCGGCAACCGTGGTTGCACCATAGGGCGCGCCGCCGGTGATCTCTTCGAGGGTCATTTGATGGCTCGATCCATAATCCAAGCCGACGACGGTCATGCCGAAGTGCAGCAGGTTGGTGATGATCGAGAACAAGGTCGTTTCCTGCCCGCCATGCTGCGTCGCCGTCGAGGTAAAGGCAGCGCCGACCTTGCCGACCAGCGCGCCGCGTGCCCACAACCCGCCCGCCTGATCGAGAAAATTGGCCATCTGCGACGCGATGCGGCCGAAGCGCGTGCCCGTGCCCACCACGATCGCATCATATTCGGCCAGATCGTCGATCGCGGCGATCGGCGCAGCCTGATCGAGCTTGTAATGACTTTTCTCGGCGACCTCGGCGGGGACGAGCTCGGGGACACGTTTGACGTCGACGCTTGCCCCGGCGGCGCGTGCGCCTTCCGCCACGGCCTGCGCCATCGTTTCGATATGCCCGTAGGCGGAGTAATAGAGCACCAGAACCCTGGCCATTTGCGTCGTCTCCAAAAAATCAGGCCGCGTCGACCATCACCAGTTCGCTGTCTTCAAGCGCGGTCAGCTCAACCGCACTCACATCGGTTATCGCCACGCCATCGCGGGCATCGATCCGGGTGCCTTCGATCTCGACGGCGCCAGTGACGGGAACAAGATAGGCGTGACGGCCTTCGCCGAGCGCATAGCGGATCGTCTCGCCAGCCTTGACCGTCGCCCCCAGCACGCGGGCACGGGTGCGGATCGGCAGCGCGTCGTCATCCTCCTCGAAACCACTCGCCAGCGTTACGAAACGGCCTGACCGATCGGTCTTCGGGAAGGGCTTGGCACCCCAGCTTGGTACGCCGCCGCTCTCATCCGGAATGATCCAGATCTGGAACAGCTTCGTCTCGGTGGGCTCCAGATTATATTCGCTATGGGTGACGCCTGTTCCGGCGCTCATGACCTGGACGTCGCCTGCTTCCGTCCTGCCGACATTGCCCATGCTGTCGCGATGCGTGATCGCACCCTGATGCACATAAGTGATGATTTCCATGTCGCGGTGCGGGTGCGGCGGAAAGCCGGTGCCGGGCGCGATGGCGTCATCGTTCCATACGCGCAGGCTGCCCCAATTCACGCGCTTGGGATCGAAATAGTCAGCGAAACTGAAATGGTGATGCGAATCGAGCCAGCCGTGATTGGCATGGCCGACGCTCGAAAAAGGACGTTTCTCGATCATTGAAGGTCTCCAAACGGCGCTTCCTTGCCGTCTTGCCGCTCAAGATAAGATGCTGGACATCTTCATAAATAGAAAATATTGAAAATGACTGTTTCTGAAAATGAGCAAATTACCGGATCTCGAGGCTTGGGCCATTTTTGCGCGCGTCGCTGAACTGAGGTCGTTCAGCGCGGCAGCCGAAGCACTCGGGCTTTCGAAGGCCACCGTCTCCAAAGCCGTCGGTCGACTTGAAAACAGGCTGGGCGTATCGCTGTTCCACCGGACGACACGAACCCTGTCGCTGACCCCGTCCGGCGTCTCATTGGCGAGCAGGGCCGCGGCATTGCTCAGCGACGCCGAAGCGGCGGAAGAGTCTGCCCGTGCCGAAGCCGGCGGGCCCCGCGGCCTCGTTCGCGTCGCGGTACCGATGAGCTTCGGGATCAGCCATGTCGCCCCCGCCCTCCCGGAACTGATGGAACTCTGCCCCGGCCTTTCGCTGGATCTTCATCTGAGCGACACGACGATCGACCTGATCGAGGGCGGCATCGATGTGGCGCTGCGAATCGGCGCGCTGACCGATTCATCGCTGAAGGCGCGAAAGCTCGCCGACATCCCCGTCTACCTTGCCGCCGCTCCCGCTTATCTCGAACGGCACGGCACGCCCGGAACGCCCGAAGATCTCGAAAGCCACGCCTGCTTCGGCTATAGCAATGCCAGCCGTGCGGATCGCTGGCGCCTGGTTCACGAGGATGGCAAGGAGGCGGTCGTTCGGCCGCGCGGCCCGCTCGTTACCAATAATGGTGAAGCAATGCTTCCGCCGCTGGTCGCCGGCCAGGGCATCGCCTTGCTTCCGCATTTTATCCTTGCGCGCGATTTCGAAGCCGGACGGCTGGCCCGTGTGCTCCCCGAATGGGCCGGCTTGCCCATCGCCCTCCACGTGGTGACGCCCTCGTCCGGCCCACGTCCGGCACGGGTTTCTGCGGTTATCGACTTTTTTTCGCGCCGGTTCGCCCGGCTCACTTAAGGCTTCCAAAGCGGTGCCGTTAAAATTCCGCCGGCGTCACAAATCGTAACGCTTCGACAATCTTTTTTGAGATAACATGAAGATAGCCACTACCCTGTTTACCCCGTCTTAACCTTTTGGCTTCATCAATGACATGGTTAATGCTATTGGCCGGTCCAGGATGTGTCATCCTGAGGGGCGAGAACAACAGGGGTGTTTTGGATATGCGCGTTCTGCTGATCGAAGATGAGCCTACCACCGCCAAGAGCATCGAGTTGATGCTGAATGCGGAAGGCTTCAACGTTTACACGACCGATCTTGGCGAAGAAGGCCTCGATCTGGGCAAGCTCTACGACTACGACATCATCTGTCTCGACCTCAATTTGCCGGACATGCACGGATATGACGTGCTCAAGAAGCTCCGGGTCGCAAAGGTCCAGACCCCTGTGCTGATCCTGTCCGGCATCAGCGAAATGGATTCAAAGGTCCGCGCGCTCGGCTTCGGCGCGGACGATTATGTCACCAAGCCGTTTCACCGCGAGGAACTGATCGCCCGGATCCACGCCGTGGTGCGCCGTTCGAAGGGCCACAGCCAGTCGGTCATCCGCACCGGCAAGCTCGCGGTCAACCTCGACGCCAAGACGGTCGAGGTCGATGGTGCCCGCGTGCACCTGACCGGCAAGGAATATGCGATGCTGGAGCTGCTCTCGCTTCGCAAGGGCACCACGCTCACCAAGGAAATGTTCCTGAACCATCTTTATGGTGGCATGGACGAGCCGGAGCTCAAGATCATCGACGTCTTTATCTGCAAGCTGCGCAAGAAACTGAGCCTGGCGTGCGGCGGAGACAATTATATCGAGACCGTGTGGGGACGCGGCTATGTGCTGCGCGATCCCGACGAGGCTTACGAATCCCAGGTCGCCTAAGGCACCTGAACGAAGCGCCAGAGCGCTATGGGCAGGACGAAGGGCCGGATCGCAAGATCTGGCCCTTTTTCTGTCGGCATGCTTTAGAAACTCGGAAAAATTTTTGCCTGCCCTGCAAGTTTTGGCCGACCGCAGAATACCTCTTGTGCGATGCAGCAAACCGATGCAGTCTGTGATTCCTACGCAGAACACAACAGGAGCCCATGGCGAAACCGCCGGCATTTGACGAAATCTGGGGCAAGAGCGGCGGCAGCGAGGCTCGACCCGAGTTCGCTGCATTGGCCGAATGGATCAACACCACGCCACCGGCTGAATTGAACCGCCGTCAACAGGCCGCCGAAGCTGCTTTTCGCCAGCTCGGCATCACCTTCGCCGTCTATGGCGAGGAAGAGGCTGCCGAACGGATCATCCCGTTCGACATCATTCCCCGCATTTTTTCGGCGCGCGAGTGGACCAATCTCAGCGCCGGGCTGGAACAAAGGGTGCGTTCGATCAACGCCTTCCTCGCCGACATTTACGGCGACCGCAAAATCCTGCGCGACGGCGTGATCCCTTCAGAACTGATCCTGCGCAACCCCCAATTCCTGCCGCAGATGGCGGGTGCGAAACCGCCGCACGGCGTCTGGGCTCATATCTCGGGGATCGATCTGGTCCGTACCGGTCCCGACGAATTCTGGGTGCTGGAAGACAATGCGCGAACGCCTTCGGGTGTGTCCTACATGCTGGAAGATCGGGAGGCGATGCTGCGGCTGTGCCCCGAGCTCTTCGAAATGTTCGATGTCGCGCCGGTGGACAGCTATCCGGACCTGCTCCACGAAACGATGCGATCGGTGGCGCCGAAGCCTGGGAACGCGCCGGTATGCGTCGTGCTCACGCCGGGCCATTTCAATTCCGCCTTTTACGAGCATAGCTTTCTCGCGGACAATATCGGGATCGAGCTGGTCGAGGCCGCCGACCTTGAAGTCGTCGACAATTATGTGTGGATGCGCACGATCGACGGGCCGGTGAAGGTCGACGTCATCTACCGGCGGATCGACGATGCATTCATCGATCCGCTTGTCTTTCGGCCGGATTCGCTGCTCGGCGTTCCCGGGCTGATCAGCGCCTATCTCGCCGGCAATGTCGCGCTGGTGAACGCGCCGGGCACCGGCATCGCCGACGACAAGGCCGTCTACAGCTATATGCCGGAGATCGTCCGCTATTATTCGGGCGAAGACGCCAAGCTTCCGAACGTGGAAACCTATCGCTGTCGCGAACCCGAAGCGCTGAAATACACGCTGGATCGTCTCGATGAGCTGGTGGTGAAGCTGGTCGATGGATCGGGTGGCTACGGGATGCTGGTCGGTCCCACGGCGACCCGCGCGCAGATCGAGGAATTTCGCGTCCGCCTGATCGCCGAGCCGCATCGCTATATTGCCCAGCCCACGCTGGCGCTCTCGACCGTACCGACGCTCAATGAGCAGGGCATTGCTCCGCGTCACGTCGATTTCCGGCCGTTCGTGCTCACCGGCTCCGATGGAATCAGGATCGTACCGGGCGGCTTGACCCGGGTGGCGCTCACTGAAGGCTCGCTCGTCGTCAATTCAAGTCAGGGCGGCGGCACCAAGGACAGCTTCGTGCTCAAAGACGCAAAGGCGGCCGGCTGATGCTTTCGCGGACGGCCCTCAACCTCTACTGGACCGGCCGCTACATCGAACGCGCCGAGTTCAACGCCCGGCTGCTGCAGGCGACCATCCGCCTCGACTCGCTTTCCCCCCGCCCCGCCGGCTCCGCCGCTTGGAGCAGCGCCCTGTTGGTGGCGGCCGCGGAGTCCGGTTTCAACCAGACGGGCGAGGCATTGTCGCCATCGAGCGTGGCCCGCTATCTGACGCTGGCGGATGAAAATCCGAGTTCGATCCGCTCCTGCCTGCACAACGCGCGCACCAATGCGCGGGCGGTTCGCACCGCGCTCAGCCGGGAGGCATGGGAAACCATCAACCGGGCCTGGATGAGCGTGCGCGATCGCACCAGCCCGGGCGGAACCCAGGCGGTGCTCAATCTGATCGACCAGATCAAGGCCGAGGCGCGCGGCTTTGAAGGAGCGCTGCATCGCATGCTGCGCAATGAGGCGAGCTGTTTCCTCCGGCTGGGCGCTGCCGTCGAGCGGGCCGACAATACCGCGCGCCTGCTCGACGTGAAATATCATCTGCTGCTGCCGCCCGATGAGGAAATCGGCGGTGTAATCGACCGCGATCAGTGGACCACCATCCTGCACACGGTTGCCGCCGTGACCTCCTATCGATGGCTGTATCGAGAGGGCCTCAAGCCCTGGCTCATCGCCGAGATGCTGATCCTGAGAAGCGAATTGCCGCGCTCGCTCGCGGCCTCCATGGAGGAAGTCGTGGCGATGCTGACAGCGCTCAGCCGCCGCTCCGGCAAGCAAGGCGAGGCTGATCGCCTGGCACGTACGCGGCTCGCGAAGCTCAAGCAAAGCCGCATCGACGTGTTGTTTCAGAGCGGGCTGCACGAATATCTCCAGGAATTTCTGGCCGACATCCCAGCGCTTGATCAGGCAGTGGCTCACCAATTCCGGTTCGGATAATGGCCCAATCCGATCCGATAGAGCCCGCATTGGACCTGCGTAACCACGCCTCGGCTGCTTGGAGGCTCGACGCCTCCGGCAAGCTTTTTTATTCGAGCGCCATGTCGATTCTTCCACCGCAGGCAAATCCTGCCTGGCCATCTTGATATGCACCTCTTCGTCAATCATCGCACCGAATATCGGTTCAGCGAGCCTCAGCGGCGGGTGACGCAATTGCTGCGGGTAACCCCGCCGAGTTTCGATGGACAGCACGTGATCGATTGGGAAATCGAGACCGACTGCGATGTACGGCTGCTGCCGGGTCGCGATGGCTTCGGCAATGAAACCAACATGCTCTACGTCGATGGACCGGTCAACCGCCTGATGCTGCAGGTGCGTGGCGAGGTGCTGACCGAGGATCGCCAAGGGATCGTGCGCGATGCACCCGATCCCCTGCCACCGGAGGTGTTCCTGCAGAGCACGGCGCTAAGCACCGCCACGCCTGAGATCATCGCCTTCGTTCAGGAAATCGCAGGGCGCGAGCCGGATCGTATCGCGGTTCTGCATCAACTCATGGATGCCTTGCACGAGCGCGTTCGCTTCGATCCCGACCGATCCAACGTCCATCGCGGCGCCGCCGAGGCCTTTAGCGAGGGCAGCGGCGTCTGCCAGGATCACGCGCATATCTTCACGGCCGCGGCGCGGGCGATCGGCATTCCCGCGCGCTATGTTTCAGGCCATCTCTACCAACGCGAAGACAGCGGGGCTCAGCCCGCGGCGCATGCCTGGGCCGAAGCTTGGGTGGAAAAGCTCGGCTGGGTAGGATTCGACGCCGTCAATGCCATGTGCCCCGACGACGCCTATATTCGCGTTGCAATCGGGCTGGACTATCACAGTGCTGCACCGCTATCGGGATCACGGGCCGGCGGCGGCACCGAAAGCTTATATGTCGGTGTCGACGTGTCGCAGTCTCAAACCCAGAGTCAGAGCTAGCGAGGGGCGGCGGTGACCTATTGCGTCGGAATGTTGGTGGAGCAGGGCCTGGTGATGATGGCCGACACGCGCACCAACGCGGGCGTCGATGATATCTCCTCCTATCGCAAGCTGCACGTGCTCTGCGAGGATGAAAACCGCATCATCATCGCTTGCACTTCGGGCAATTTGTCGGTCACGCAGCTTGTGATCTCGCGCCTCGAGGAGGGCCTGGCGCCACTCAATGAGGGTGATCCGCCGCGCACGCTCAACCAGGTCGGCTCGATCTTTCAGGCCGCCGAACTGGTCGGCGAAGCCGTCGCAGCGGCACGCAAGGATGTCGGCCGCGCGCTTTCGGCGGAGAATATCGACGCCGGCATCTCGCTGCTGCTGGGGGGTCGTGTCGGCGAGAGCAAGCTCCGGCTGTACCTGATTTATTCTGCCGGCAACTTCATCGAATGCCACAGCGACGCGCCGTTTCTGCAGATCGGCGAGACCAAATATGGCAAGCCGATCCTCGATCGCGCCCTGCAATGGAATACGCCACTGGACGAAACGGTGAAGGTGGGGCTGATCTCGTTTGACTCGACCATGCGTTCCAACTTGGCTGTGGGCCGCCCGATCGACGTGATCGTGATCCCGCGCGACCAAACGAAACCGATCATCCGCCGCCGCATCGGCGTCGACGATCCCTATTTCGACGATCTCTCGGCACGCTGGTCAATGCTGCTGGGGGAATCCCGTGCGATCATCCCAACGCCGCCGTTCATGGTTTAACCGGCGTCCAAGGGGATGTGTTCGATCAGAAGAGCATCCCTATCCGAAAACGGGCAGCTTCCTCGCGCCAACCGGCGGCGGACCGGATGGCAGCGCTTCGAGATCGCCCGGCTGAAAGATTTGCCATCCGCTCGGACCCAGCCGCTCGATCGGCTGGAAGCGAACCTTGTACTGCATGCGGGGCGAGCCCTTCACCCAATATCCCAGATAGACATAAGGAAGCCCGGCCTTTGCCGCGCGCACGATATGGTCGATGATGATGAACGTCCCGAGCCCCGGCCGTTTCGGTTCGTCCGGCTCGAAGAAGCTGTAGACCATCGAGAGGCCGTCGCCCTGCTGATCCGTCAGGCAGGCGCCGACCAGCCGGCCCGGCCGGCCATCCACCGATGGCTCGCGATATTCGATCATGAAGGTCGAGACCGGCGTTTGCTCGACCATGTCAGCAAAATCGATTTCGTCCATTTCAGCCATGCCGCCACCGGGATGGCGGGTGGCGAGATAGCGACGCAGCAGCGAGAATTGCTCCTGCGTCGTCCAGGGCTTGCAGGCGTTGACGACCAAGTCGGAATGACGGCGGAGCAGCTTGCGCTGGCTGGCATTGGCCTCGAACTGGTTTGCGACCACGCGCACTGACACGCATGCACTGCAATCAGCGCAGCTCGGCCGGTAGGCCACATTCTGGCTGCGGCGGAAGCCGATGCGGCCGAGCGCGTCATTCAGCTCGGCCGCATGCGGGCCGGATAGCTCGGTGAACACCTTACGTTCGGTCTTGCCGGGCAGATAGGGGCACGGCGAGGGCGTCGTGACGAAGAAACGCGGAAATCGGAACTGCGCTGTCACCTGCTGCTGACCCTTATCAACACCTTCGCCTCCCAATATGCAGAGAGCCAAAGGCGATGAAAAGTGTGTTTACCACGAAAGAGGGTAAACCCGAGCAACTTTAGCCCCGAAGCGCCCGCGTGCTCTTTCGTCCGCCGGAAACGGACATCAATTCAAAACGGTAGCCGGCTGCAGCCAGATCCGCCTCGAGCAGCTCGGCGGTAGCCGGATCGCGAATTTCATATTCGATTTCGGTCACGGTGTTCTTGGCTGAAACGACCCCGAAGATCCGCTGATGCTGAACCTCGATGATGTTCGCGCCATGCCTGGTGAAGATGCCGGAGACCTCGTGCAGAGCGCCCGCCTTGTCTTGCAGCACGATCGCCATCCGCCCGATCCGCCCCGACCGCGCGAGGTTGCGCATGATGACGTTCGCCAGGAAGCGCGAATCGATATTGCCTCCGCTCAGGATGACGCCGAGCTTCTTCCCGGCGAACTCGGCGCGTTGATTCCCGTCCCGGGTCGGCAGCAGCGTCGCAAGCCCGGCCGCGCCCGCGCCTTCAACGACGGTTTTCTCGATGTCGAGCAGCAGCGAGATGGCCGATTCGATGATCGCCTCGTTGACGATCCGCACCTCATCCACCAGCTCGAGAATGATCCGCGAGCTCAGCGCCCCCGGCTGCTTGACGGCAATACCTTCGGCCAGCGTATCGCCGCCGCTTTCAATGCTCACCTTGTTCTTGAGATTGTAGAGCGCTGGGTAAAGCTTGGATTGTACGCCGATTACACGGATCGCGGGATCGATCGCCTTGGCCGCAATCGCCGTCCCGGAAATGAGGCCGCCGCCGCCGACAGGCACGATGATGCCCTCAAGCTCGGGCACGTCCTCCAGCATCTCCAGCGCGACCGTCCCTTGCCCCGCGATGATGTCGGGATCATCGAAAGGATGGACGAAGATCAGCTTCTCATCCGCTTCCAGCTTGCGCGCATGAGCATAGGCGTCATCGAAGGTCGCGCCTTCCAGAATTACCCGCGCGCCATGATCGCGGGTCTGGCTGACCTTCACGATCGGCGTCGACAGCGGCATCACGATCGTGACCGGGATATCCAGCTGCCGACCATGATAGGCGAGGCCCTGCGCGTGGTTGCCCGCTGAAGCGGCGATGACGCCGCGCTTTCGGGTAAGCGGGTCAAGCAGCAGCAGCTTGTTGAGCGCCCCCCGCTCCTTATAGGCTGCCGTGAATTGAAGATTTTCGAACTTGAGCCACACCTCGGCGCCGGTCATGTCCGAAAGCGTGCGGCTGAGCAGCGTCGGCGTGCGCACCACGGCACCCGCAATCCGCGCCGCAGCTGCGCGAATATCGTCGACCGTCACCGGCAAGCTGGGGTTCGGGACGATGGTGGCGGGTGCGGTGCTCATGATGGGTTACTGCCTAACCCATCTGGCGGATCATGAAAACAAGGCTTATGCGGCGGCCATGGCGAAGATCTGCTTCATCGGGCTGGGGGCCATGGGTGCGCCGATTGCGGGGCATCTTGCCAGGGCCGGCCACCAGCTAACGGTTTATAACCGCACCCATGCCAAGGCGGACGCCTGGGTTGCCGAACATGGTGGGACGGTCGCGGCGTCAGCGCTCGCTGCCGTAGACGGTGCGGAAGCGGTGTTCACCTCCGTCGGCACCGATCGGGATCTCGAGAACGTCACGCTTCGCCATGACGGCTGCTTTCGCGGCATGAAGAAGGGCGCGCTGTTCATCGATCACAGCTCGGTATCGGCCGGCTTGGCGCGCCAACTTGCCACCGAAGGCAGGGATCGCGGGCTGCTCGTCGTCGACGCACCCGTCACCGGTGCAGAGATCGGCGCGCGCGATGGCACCCTCAACATCATGTGCGGAGGAGCCGACAAGGCGGTCGCCGCCGCCATCCCGTTCATGCAAGCCTATGCAAGCAGGATCGTCCATGTCGGAGGCGCCGGCGCCGGTCAGCTCACGAAGATGGTGAACCAGATCGCGCTTGCCGGCACGCTGCAGGCGGTCGCCGAAGCGCTGCGCTTCGCCCAATGCGAGCGGCTGGATACGGCGAAGGTTTTCGAGGCCGTATCAGGCGGCGCGGCATCCAGCTGGATGATCTCGAATCGCTGGGCCTCGATGAGCGAGGAACGCTTCGATTTCGGCTTCAAGGTCGATTGGCTGCGCAAGGACCTGGGGCTCGCGATCGAGGAGGCGCGCAGCAATGGCGCCACGCTCCCAATGACCGCGCTGATCGACCAGTTTTACGCGGACGTGCAAGCGCTGGGTTTGGGCCAAAAGGACATGTCCACGCTCGTCAAGCGCCTGCCCAAGTGAAACCCACTTTCAAGACGCCCATTGCCGCCATCTCCGCCCTGCTTCTGGCAGCACCGGCCTGCGCCGATGGTTTGATCGAGAATGTGAACGGTTACACCTATGATGCGAAAGGCAGGCTTCAGCGTTTCGCGGGCTTGCTGATCGCGAAGGACGGCACCGTCGCCAAATTGCTCGACCACAACGACAAGGCACCAAAGACGCTCGATTTCCGGCTCGATGCAGGCGGCAAGACGATGATTCCCGGGCTGATCGATCCGAGCGAGCATTTGATGCAGGCCGCGCTCGCTGGCCTCGCGCGCGATCCGAACATGGATGGCCGGCCGATCCAGCCGCGCGAGCGTGACGCCGCTTTTGCGCTGATCCAGCCGAAATATCTTCAGCGCGGCATTACCACCGTCACCGATCTCGCCACCACGACTACGGACTGGAACGTCTATCGGCGTTCGGGTGATGCCGGCAATCTGCGCATCCGCATCCTGAGCTATGCCGGCGATGTCGAGACGATGACGACTGTTGCCGGCAACCGGCCCACTCAATGGCTGTACGACGGCCGCTTGCGCATGGCCGGGCTGACCGTGACCGACCAGCCTCCGTTCGATGACGCCAAGGTTCGCAATCTCATGAGCCGCGGGGCGATGGACGGATTCCAGATCGCCGCGGAGCCGGCCGACGAAACCGCGCTGGAACACAGCCTCGCTGCGATCGAAGAAGTTGCCGAAACCTACAAGGGCGATCGCCGCTGGCGCCTGCAAGCGCGCGTATTTCCTGCCGGGCTTTCCGACCGGCTCTCGCGCACCGGAACATTGGCCATAACTCCGGTCGATGACGGTCTCGCCAATCTCGCAACCTACCTGCCCGCCCGCACTCGCGACGCCGCGAAAGCCGCCTTCGCCGAGAATAAAATCGGCACGCTTGCCGTCGGCGCCTTTGCCGACTTCCTCCTCTTCGATCGCGACGTGATCGCCCTGCCCCCCGCC
>CBFRWL010000030.1:0-14346 GCA_965727025.1 uncultured Sphingomonas sp. | reverse complement strand
TCTGGCCGCGTTGCCGCGCCACCTGTGACAGCAATTCGGCTTCGGGCTCCGATTCGACGTTGAATTGGCCGATCCCGGCATCGAGCGCCCGAATCATTTCCTGCGCGGTCTTGCCGACACCGGAAAAGACGATGTGCCTGGCCGGCACGCCCGCCGCGAGCGCCCGGGCGAGTTCGCCCCCCGAGACCACGTCCGCGCCGAGCCCCATCCGCGCCAGCGTCGCCAGCACTGCTGCGTTGGGGTTCGCCTTTACGGCAAAGGCCACCAGCACCTCGCCCAGCGGCGCGACAGCTTCGCTGAACACGCGCGCGTGACGCTCGATCGTGGCGGTGGAATAGACATAGACGGGCGTGCCCGCCTGCTCCGCGATCTTGGCGAGCGGGACATCTTCGGCGTGCATCACGCCATTCCTGATTTCAAAATGGTCCATGGTTTCTACTTCGGCGGCAGATCGAAGGGATCATCCTTGCGCACCTGCGAATGACGGATCTGTTCGGCATTGCGCTCGGGCCGCGCTTCCGGGCTGGGCGTCAGCAACTGGGCAGTGGTCGGCGCCGCAGGCGCAGATGCAGGCTTTTGCGGCAAGCCGTAGCCGGCCGCCGGACGCAGATCTTCTTTCTTCCCGCACGCAGCGAGCGCCAGCAGCGCAAGGGTCAGCGCCAGTCTCTTCATGACGATATTCCCAATGCGGATCGGGCGTCGGCGATCCGTAGCCGAACCTGCTCAGGCGCGGTGCCGCCATGGCTCGTCCGGCTGGCGACCGAGCTGTCGACCGAGAGCGCGCCGAACACGCGCGCATCGATCCGCTCGTCGACCTCGCGCAATTTTTCCAGGGGGAGTTGATCGAGCGCAGTCCCGCTCCGCTCCGCCAGCCGCACGACCCGGCCGGTAATATGGTGCGCTTCCCGGAAGGGAATATTGGCGACGCGCACCAGCCAATCGGCCAGGTCAGTCGCGGTAGAAAAGCCCTGTTCCGCCGCGGCGCGCATCCGCGCCACCCCGAACGTGACGCTTTCGACCATGCCGGTCATCGCCGCGATCGAAAGCGCGAGCAGATCGTGCGCTTCGAATACGGGCGGCTTATCGTCCTGCATGTCCTTCGAATAAGCGAGCGGCAGGCCCTTCATCGTGATGGCGAGGCTGGTCATCGCGCCGATGATCCGTCCGCAATGGCCGCGTACGAGTTCGGCTGCGTCGGGATTGCGCTTCTGCGGCATGATCGAGGAGCCGGTCGAGAAGCTGTCCGGCAGCGCCACGAAGCCATAAGGCTGCGAGGCCCAGATGATAAACTCCTCGGCCAGGCGGGAAAGATGCAGGCTGCACTGCGCTGCCGCCATCAGATAATCGAGCGCGAAGTCACGATCGGAAACGGCGTCGAGACTATTGTCGGTGGGCTTGTCGAAGCCGAGCGCGGCCGCCGTCGCATGCCGATCGATCGGAAAACCCGTCCCTGCCAGCGCCGCCGATCCCAGCGGCGACTCATTGAGCCGCTTGCGCGCATCGGCGAAGCGACAACGATCGCGCCGGATCATCTCATAATAGGCCATCAGATGATGGCCGAGCGTGACCGGCTGCGCGACCTGCAAATGCGTGAAGCCCGGCATCACGCTGGCGGCATGCTCGTCGGCGCGTGTCACCAGCGCGACCTGAAGTGCCTTCAATCCCGCGTCCACCGCATCGATCGAGTCGCGCACCCACAGCCGGAAATCAGTCGCGACCTGGTCGTTGCGCGATCGGGCGGTGTGCAGCCTGCCGGCGGCCGGGCCGATCGCCTGCGCCAGCCGGCTTTCGGTGGCCATGTGAATATCTTCGAGATCGAGGTCTTCGGGCACGCCTTCTGCGGCATAGCCCTGCTCGATCGCCCGCAACCCCTGCTCTATGGAAGCGGAATCCTCAGGCGTAACGATGCCCTGCTTGGCAAGCATCTGGACATGCGCGATCGATCCCGCGATATCCTGCCGCCATAACCGCTTGTCGAACGGGATGGAGGCATTGATCTCGCGCATCACCGCCGCCGGCCCTTCCGCGAAGCGGCCGCCCCACATGCTGTTGGAGTTTTCCGTGCGGTCGTTGATGATGATGCTCCCACTGCTCGCGCTTGCCGCCTGCGATAGGCAATCCAAGGACAAGGGGCAAGATTTCCCCATCGGCGTCGAGGCGGGGAAGATCGATCAGTCGCATAAAGGCGAGGATATGCCCGCCATGCCGTTCGTGGGTCCCGACGGCGGCCCCGCCACCCTGACCAAATTCCGCGGCAAGCCATTGCTGGTCAATCTGTGGGCCACCTGGTGCGCGCCCTGCGTCGCCGAAATGCCGACGCTCGATGCCCTCGCTCAAAAGCAAAAGGGCCGGCTCCAGGTGATCGTCGTCAGCCAGGACATGACGGGCAGGAAAGACGTCGATCCTTTCTTCGCCAAATATAAGTTCAAGATGCTTCAGCCCTATATCGACAAGGACAATGCGCTGCCGCTCGCGCTCAAGAGCCAGACGCTGCCCGTGACGATATTCTATGATTCGAACGGCAAGGAGCGATGGCGCGTTTCAGGCGGCATGGACTGGACCGGACAAGGCGCGAGCCAGCTTGTTGAAGGCTCGCTCGATCAAAAGGGCTAGAGCGCGGCCGATCGACGATAGCGCCGGTCTATGCAGTCGATGCGCATCATTCGATTTTTCCGCAACCCCGCCTCGGTATAGGTGCATCAGGGCAGGCGGAGGGAGAGCAGATGGCGGGACGATTTTTTGAGGAGTGGTCGATCGGCGATCGCATCGTACATGAAATCAGGCGGACGGTTACGGAGACGGACAATCTGCTTTTTTCCACCATGACGCACAATCCGCAGCCGCTCCACCTTGATATCGAGGCTGCGCGCGCCAGCGAGTTTGGCCAGATCCTCGTGAACGGCACCTTCACGTTCGCGCTGATGGTGGGCTTGTCGGTCGGAGACACCACTCTCGGCACGCTGATCGCCAACCTGGGCTACGACAAGCTGGTGATGCCGAAGCCGGTGTTCATCGGCGACACTCTCGCTGCTCAGACCGAGGTCGTCGAACTGAAGGAATCACGCTCGCGGCCCAATGCGGGCATCGTTACTTTCCGCCACGAGATGACGAACCAACGGAGCGAGCTTGTGTGCCAATGCCTTCGCAGCGCGCTGATCAAGAGGCGGGAAGCGTGAACCTCCGCTCGTTGCTCTTCGTGCCGGGCGACCGGCCCGAACGGATGGAAAAGGCGCTCGGGCTCGGTGCCGACGCGCTCATCCTCGATCTTGAGGATTCCGTTGCTCTGGCTACCAAGATGTCGGCGCGTCGGGCCATCGCCTCATTCCTTGGCGCGACCCACCGCACGGTGAAGCTGCTCGTCCGCATCAATCCGCTCGATGGCGCGCTGGTCGAAGACGATCTTGCTGCGATCGTGCCTGCCGAACCTGACGCGATCGTGCTGCCAAAGGCCGAGGGCGCCGAGTCGATCGAGGCGCTGGATCGCCATTTGCAACGGCTCGGCGCGGACGGAATTCCCATTCTTCCCATCGCTACCGAAACACCGCGCGCCATTTTCCAGCTCGGCAGCTATGCAACCGTTTCTGGCCGTCTCTGCGGCCTCACCTGGGGCGCTGAGGATCTCCCGGCAGCGATCGGCGCAGCCACGTCACGAGAGGCCGATGGCAGCTATACGCCGCCTTATGAGCTGGCGCGCTCGCTAACCCTGTTCGCGGCACATGCGGCGAGCGTTCCTGCCGTCGAGACAGTCTATCCGAACTTCCGCGATATTGACGGACTCACCGCTTATGCCGCCCGCGCCGCGCGCGACGGCTTCACCGGGATGATGGCAATCCATCCGAGCCAGGTCTCCGTCATCAACCGGGCGTTCACGCCTTCCGAAGAGGCGATCGCTCATGCGCAGGCGGTGATTGCCGCATTCGAAGCCAATCCCGGTGCCGGCGTCCTCCAGCTCGACGGCAAGATGATCGACGCGCCCCATCTGAAGCAGGCGAAAAGCCTCATCGCGCGAACCGGCCGATAGCCGACTCGCGGATTATTCCGCGGCCAGCGCTTCCTCATCCTCTGCCTGCTGGCGCGACCACATTTCGGCATAGAGGCCGCCGCGTGCGAGCAGGCTTTCATGCGTGCCCCGCTCGGCCACGCGCCCGCCTTCCAGCACGACGATCTCGTCGGCCCGGATCACCGTCGACAGCCGATGCGCGATCATGATCGTGGTGCGTCGCTCGGCAACGCGCTCCAACGTGTCCTGGATCTCCGCCTCGGTGCGGCTGTCGAGCGCACTGGTGGCTTCGTCGAGGATCAACACCGGCGGGTTTTTGAGCAACGTGCGGGCAATCGCCACCCGCTGCTTCTCGCCCCCCGACAATTTCAGGCCGCGTTCGCCGACCTTGGTGTCGTAGCCATCGGGCAGCGACATGATGAAATCGTGGATCGCTGCCCCCCTGGCGGCGGCCTCTATTTCAACCTGCGTCGAACCATCACGCCCATAGCCGATATTGTAGCCAATCGTGTCGTTGAACAGCACGCTATCCTGCGGAACGATCCCGATCGCATTGCGAAGCGAAGCCTGGGTGACGTGCGCGATATCCTGCCCATCGATCGTCACCCGGCCTCCGCTGACATCGTAAAAGCGGTAAAGGATGCGCGCGAGCGTCGACTTGCCCGCGCCCGACGGCCCGACCACGGCGAGCGTCTTGCCGGCGGGGATGGCGATATCGATCCCGTGCAGGATCTTGCGCTGCGGATCATATTGGAAGCTGACATGCTCGAACCTGACGGTGCCGCCGCGTACCGCCAGCGGCTTCGCGTCGGGGGCGTCCTTCACTTCGGCATTGGTATCGATCAGCCCGAACATCGCCTCCATGTCGATCAGGCCCTGGCGGATCTCGCGATAAACCATGCCCAGCATATCGAGCGGGCGGAAAAGCTGGGCGAGAAGGGTATTCACCAGCACCACGTCACCCGTGGTGAACAGATGCTGGCTCCAGCCCCACACCGTATAGCCCATCGCGCCCGCCATCATCAGATTGGTGATGAGCGACTGCCCGATGTTGAGCACGGCCAGCGACGTCTCGTTCTTGACCGCCGCATTTGCATAGGCCCGGACGGCCTTGCCATAGCCTTCGGTTTCGCGCGGTTCGGCGCTGAAATATTTGACGGTTTCGTAATTGAGCAGCGAATCGACGGCACGTGCGACCGCATTCGTATCATGCTCCACCATCGCCCGGCGCATCTTCGTGCGCCATTCGGTCACGCGGCGCGTGAAGACGACATAGACGGCAACCGTCACCAGGGTGACGGCGACCAGCCCAGGGCCGAATTTCGCGAAGAAGATGATGCAGACCGCGGTCAACTCGATGATGGTCGGCGCGATGTTGAACAGGATGAAATAGAGCATCGTATCGATGCTCTTGGTGCCGCGCTCGACGACCTTGGTGATTGCCCCCGTGCGGCGCTCGAGATGAAAACGCAGCGATAACGCGTGGAGGTGGCTGAACACGTCGACGGAGAGTCGTGCCGACGCCTCCTGCCCCACCTTTTCGAAAATCGCATTGCGCAGATTATCGAACAGCACGCCCCCGAAGCGCGCGCCTGCATAAGCCACCACCAACGCCACCGCCAGCCCGACCGCGGGTTCGAGCCCGGGCGACATCCGATCGATCGTGCCCTTGTAAGCGAAGGGCATGATCAGCACGACCGCCTTGGACGCCAGCACCAGCAAAAGTGCGACGACAACGCGCAGCCGCAGCGCCGGCCGATCCGCCGGCCAGAGATAAGGCAGGAAGCGGCGCAATGTGCCGAAGCTGGGATCGGGACGGTTCGGAAGTTCAGGACGTTCGGGAGGCATCGGGAGCGAATATAGATATTCGCCGCCCGATCACCAATCCAAGTCGCGCATCGACCTGAATTTTGTACGCAACACAACGCTTACCAGCGGCCGTCAGGACACCCGAAGATCGCCATGTGCCCATCAAGCACGGCAGCTGGTAAACAAATGTTGACGCCCGATCCGGCGTGAGATGAGCCGCGGTGGAATGGCGACGAATGGCTACGGCCGCGTCTGGCCCGTACCCCGGACGATCCACTTGTAAGTGGTGAGCCCCTCCAGCGCGACTGGCCCGCGCGCATGCATGCGGCCGGTCGAAATGCCGATTTCCGCGCCCAGGCCGAATTCGCCGCCATCGGCGAATTGAGTCGAAGCATTGTGCATGACGATCGCGGAATCGACGCCTGACAGGAAGGTATCAGCGGCAGCCTGGTCCTCCGTGATGATCGCGTCGGTATGGTGCGAGCCATGACGGGCGATATGGTCCATCGCCCCTTCGACGCCGTCGACCAGGGCGACCGAAAGAATCGCATCGAGATATTCGGTATCCCAATCATCCGCAGCGGCAGGCAGCACGCGCGGATCGAGCGCGCGGACCTCATCGGTGCCGCGCAGCTCGCAGCCTTGTTCGATCAGCGCATCGAGGATCGGCTTGGGATCGGAATAGGCGCGATCGATCAGCAATGTCTCGGTTGCGCCGCAAATGCCGGTGCGCCGCATCTTGGCGTTGACCACCAGCGCGTCTGCCTTTTCGGGATCCGCGGCCTTGTCGACATAGCTGTGGCACAGCCCGTCGAGATGGGCGAGCACGGGCACGCGCGCCTCATCCTGCACGCGCGCAACCAGGCTCTTGCCGCCGCGTGGCACGATGATGTCGATGAGGCCTTGCGCGCGCAGCATCGCTCCGACGGCGGCCCGGTCGGTGACCGGCACGAGCTGAATCGCATCCTGGGGAAGCCCCGCAGAGCGCAGCCCTTCGAGCAAGCATGCATGGAGCGCGCGGCTGGTCTCGATCGCTTCGGAGCCGCCCCGCAGGATGCAGGCATTCCCCGCCATCATGCAGAGCGCACCCGCGTCCGCCGTCACGTTCGGGCGGCTTTCATAGATAATCCCGACCACGCCGAGCGGGATGCGCACGCGCTGCAACACCAGGCCATTTGGCCTAGTGGACTCGTCAATCATCTGCCCCACCGGATCAGGCAATCGCGCAACCGCCTCGAGCCCGGCGGCTATGCCTTCCAGCCGCTTGGGATCGAGCTTGAGCCGATCGATCATGGCCGGAGCGAGGCCATTGGCTTCACCCCGTTCGAGATCGATCGCATTGGCGGCGAGAATCGAGCTTTCACTGGCGCGGATCGCCTTGGCCGCCTCGATCAGCGCCTGCGCCTTTGCGGCAGTAGGCACGCGCGCGAGCGCTGCCGCGGCAGCACGGGCACGGCGACCCATGTCGGCAATCAACGCTTCGGCATCCAGTGGACGTTCGAGTGTGGCGGTGCTGGTCATGTCGGCAGCCCTATCACATGCGCCGGTAGCTGCGAAGAGCGAGCGTCCGCTGCCGCGTCAAAGCTATTGGGGCGCCTTCCCGTCCGCAGGATCGGCGCAGGGCACGATGTCCTTGGGTGCAGGACGCGTTCCTGCTGCTTCGAAGATCGCGATATAGCCGTCGACCTCAGGCATCGGCTTGCGTTCCACCAACCGGTAACCGACGGCCTTGAACTCGCAACTCAGCAGCGCGGGCGGGGTGCCGTGCCGAAGAATCGGGCGATCGGCATCGACCACGACCACTTGCCCCTTCGGAAGAAGCGCGGGGCGCAACCGCCAGAGAAATTCGTAGGGCGACTGGATCTCGTGATACATGTGCATCATGAACACCCGGTCGAATGAATTGGCCGGGAGCATCGGATCGGCCGGCTTGCCGAGCTTGACGCTGACATTGTCGAGCTGTTCGCGGGTAACGCGATCAGCCAGCTTGTCCCGCACGGATGGGACCACGTCCTGCGCCACGACGCGGCCATCTTCCCCGACCCGAGCAGCAAGGCGGACGGTATAATAGCCTTCGCCAGCGCCGATATCGGCGACCGTCATGCCGCGCTTCATCCCCGCATCCTGCATCACGCGGGTCGCTTCCTGCACGCGGTCGCGCGCTTCCTCGGTCGAGAAGCGCGCCGAAACAATCGGCGCTACGGGCCGCTCTGCTGCGGGGAAGGCTTTGCTGGGAACGTCTGCATCCGTCTTGGGCGCCTTATGGCAGCCGGCAATGGCGAGTATCAGCAGCGCCAGCCCGCCCCAGCGAATCAATCCACGTCCTCCACTTCGACCTTCTCGCCGGTCACGCGCTGGGACAGGGCGGCCGCCATGAAGCGGTCGAGATCGCCATCGAGCACGTCGCCGGGCGAGGTGGAGGTCGTGCCGGTCCGCAGGTCCTTCACAAGCTGGTAGGGCTGAAGGACGTAGGAGCGGATCTGGTGGCCCCAGCCGATGTCGGTCTTGGTCGCATTTATGGCATTCGCCTCCTCCTCGCGCTTTCTCAGTTCATGCTCGTAAAGCCGCGCGCGAAGCTGGCTGTAGGCCTCGGCCCGGTTCTTGTGTTGCGAGCGCTGGTTCTGACAGGCCACCACGATACCGGTCGGGAGGTGGGTGATCCGCACGGCGGAATCGGTCGTATTGATGTGCTGGCCGCCCGCGCCTGACGAACGATAGGTATCGATCCGCAGATCGCTTTCGTTGATATCGATCTGGATATTGTCGTCGACAACCGGATAGACCCACACCGACGAGAAGCTGGTATGCCGCCGCGCCGAGCTGTCATAAGGCGAGATGCGCACAAGCCGGTGCACTCCGCTTTCCGTCTTCGCATAGCCATAGGCATTCTCACCCTTGATCAGCAGCGTGGCTGACTTGATGCCGGCCTGTTCGCCCGCATGATAATCGATGAGTTCCACCTTATAGCCGTGACGTTCAGCCCAGCGCATATACATGCGCTGAAGCATTTCGGCCCAATCCTGGCTTTCGGTGCCGCCCGCGCCCGCATTGATTTCGAGATAGGTGTCGTTTGCGTCTGCTTCGCCTGACAGCAGGGCCGTGATCTTGTCGTGATCGGCACGATCGGCCAGTGCCGAAAGGCTGGCCACCGCATCGTCAACGAGCGCGCTATCGCCTTCGGCCTCGGCAAGCTCCATCAGCTCGACCGTTTCATCAAGCTCCTTCTGGATCGCCTGGGTGGCGGTGATCGCCTCATCCAGACGCCGGCGTTCGCGCATCACGTCCTGGGCTTGCGCGGGATCGTCCCAAAGCTTCGGATCCTCGACCCGCGCGTTGAGCTCGTCGAGGCGGCGGAGCGCGCGATCCCAATCCAGAAAGCGGCGGACCAAAGCCACCGACTGGTTGATCTGATCGACATGGGCTTGCGCTTCAGCGCGCATCAAACTCTCCAAATACTTCGCAATTCCAGCACAAGCCGGATCCCACTCATCCTTCGAGCTTCGGGAGAAGTGGGATCCCAGCTTCGGCCGGGATGAGGTCAGGCAGTTAGTAGATGCCGCCCTGCCTTTGCAAGAAATCGATATCCGCCGAGGAGCGCGGCTTGCTCAGCTCCTGCTCAATCTTGAGCTGTTCGGTGCGGCTTGGGCGCTTGGGCTCATTCTCCGGCTTGAACGCTTCCCAGATGATCGGCGATTTGGGATCGCTGGTGGGCCAGCCGCTAAATACCCTGCGGCCGGAGCGGCGGTCGATCCGAACCATGCGGATGCCGGGAGCTGCGCGGAAGGGAACAATCGGCATATCCGCCAGGGCCTTGGTCGCGAACTCCTGCCAGATCGGCACCGCGACTGTGCCGCCCTGCGCATAGCCGCCCAGCGGGCGCGGTTGATCATAGCCGAGATAGACCCCGGCGACGAGATCGGGCGAACCGCCCATGAACCACACATTGGTGGGGCCGGAGGTGGTGCCGGTCTTGCCGAACAACGGACGGTTCATCGATCGCAGCCGGACCGCGGTGCCGCGCTGGACCACGCCCTCAAGAATATGGATGACCTGATAGGCGGTCATCGGGTCCATGAGCTGGCGGGCGCGAACAGGCGGGCGCGGCATCGGCTTGCCGTTCCAGTCGGGCGCGTTGCAGCCTTCGCAGGGGCGCGGATCGGCGCGGAAGATCACCTTGCCATGGCGATCCTGGACATAATCGATCAGCGTCGGCTTGAGCTCACGGCCCATATTGGCGAGCATCGAATAAGCGTTGGCCAGGCGCAGCACGGTCGTATCGCCCGCGCCCAAGGCGATCGAGAGCACCGCGGGATAATCGCCGATACCCATCGTTTTGGCGGTTTTGACGACATTGATCATGCCCGTCTGCGAAGCGGCGCGCACGGTCATCAGGTTGCGCGACTGCTCGACGCCCCAGCGCATCGTCTGCGGCCCGGCATAGCCGCCGGTGAAGTTACGGAAACATTTCTGGCCGAGCCGTACCGACTGGAACACGCAGAAAGGCCCATCGACGATGATCGAGGCGGGAGTCATGCCGTGATCGAGCGCGGCGGCGTAAACGAACGGTTTGATCGTGGAGCCCGGCTGGCGAAGCGCTTGCGTGGCGCGATTGAACGACGCCCCACGCGCATCGAAGCCGCCCTGCATCGCATAGACGCGGCCGGTGTGCGGGTCCTCCGCGACGAAACCGCCCGAGACCCGCGGGATGCTGCGCAACGTCCAGCTATCTCCACCGGCTTTTTTGACGACGATCACATCGCCCTCGTGAAGGCCCTGAAAAGCCGAGGTTGCAAGCCCGCGCTGCGGCATCGCCGCGCCCGAGGCTGGCAGCACGCCCGTCGAGCCATCCGCGAAGCCGATCTGCGCTTCGCCGCCTGACTTGCCGAGCACGACCGCGGCCACCCAATCCGAAAAGCCGGTGCCGACATTGGCCGCCGCCAAACGAGCCGGCCAGCCTTCGCTGATATCGATCTTGCCGCTGGGGCCGGTCCACCCCTTTGGCCCGTCATAGCGCACCAGCCCATTGCGAAGGGCATCGGCGGCGGCTTCCTGCATCATCGGATCGAGCGAGGTGCGCACCCACAGCCCCCCCGCATAGACGCTGTTCGGGCCGTCCTGGTCGGTCTCGCCAAAACGCTGCATCAGCTCGCGGCGGACTTCCTCGATGAAATATCCGCCGAGCTGTTCGTGGGGCGGCGGGCTTTGCCGATGGATGCCCAGCGGGGCCGCGGTCGCTTCGGCGAATTGCGCGTCGTTGATGAAGCCGTTGGCCCGCATCTCCTTGAGCACCCAGTTGCGCCGCGCCAACGCGCGCGCGGCATGACGGGTCGGGTCATAATTGGCCGGGGCCTTGGGAAGAATGGCGAGATAGGCCGCCTCCGGCAGCGTGAGCTGATCGACATCCTTGTCGAAATAGGCGCGCGCTGCCGATTGAACGCCATAGGCGTTGCGGCCGAGAAAAATCTGGTTGAGATAAAGCTCGAGAATTTGCTGCTTCGAAAGCACATGCTCGATGCGGCGCGCCAGAATGGCTTCCTTGATCTTGCGCTTGACGGAATATTCATCGCCGATCAGCAGGTTCTTCGCCACCTGCTGCGTGATGGTCGAGCCGCCCCTCGCCCGCTGGCCGCTGCCCATCTTGCTCACATAATCGATGACGGCGCCCGCAAGGCCCGGATAGTCGATGCCGCTGTGGCTGAAGAAGGTCTTGTCCTCGGCCGAGATGAAAGCGTTGATCAGGATCTTGGGATATTCGTCGAACGCGAGCTGCACGCGGCGCTCGCGCGCAAATGTTCCAACCGGCGTTCCATCGGCCGAACGCACATAGCTCGGCAAGGGCGGCTCATATTCAAGCAGCTTTTGAGCCGACGGAAGATCGCGCGCGAACAGAAGCCAGATCGCGGCCCAAAGCAAAAGGAGCAGCCCGGCCGCGTAAGCGAGCCACCGCACCCACCGGCGGCCCCACCAGACGGCGAATTCGGACTTTACACGCGCGAGATCCATGACGCGCCGGTCCTAGCAGCTTCGCAGCGCTTTGCCAGAGCGTAGCAGCCACAGTGATTTCGAGGCAGGTGGAATCACCTGCCGGCTCGGAAATCACGCAAAAGAGGAATAATAGAGTTGATCCGGTTGAACTGGATCGACTCTACCGCTCGGCCAGCCTGCGCGCGAAATGCGCCTCGACGGCGCGGCGGACGGCGACGGCGATGCGCTGCTGCCCTTCCTTGGAAAACAAGAGCCGCGCATCGTTCATGTTCGAGAGATAGCCCGTTTCGATCAAAACTGACGGTACGTCGGGAGCCTTGAGCACGACGAGATTGGCGTAGCGGTGATATCCTTCCTTCATCACCACATTGTCGGCCATTTCGCGCTGGAGCAGGCCCGCGAACGCCGAAGAGATATTCATGGTCTCGCGCTGGGTAAGGTCGATCAAGATCGAGGATACGTCGCTCGATTCGCCGCCGAGGTCGACGCCGTTGAGGATGTCGGCGCGATTCTCCTTGATGGCGAGCTTGGCCGCGACCTTGTCGGACGCGACCTCGGACAGCGTGTAGACGCTCGCGCCGCGCGCATCGGCATTCGGCGCGCTATCGGCGTGGATGGAGATGAACAGATCCGCCTTCAGCCGGCGCGCGATCTCGCGCCGTTCGCCGAGCACGAGAAAGCGATCGTCGTCGCGGGTCATCGCCACGCGTACCCGCCCGGACGCGAGCAGCTCGTCGCGGACCGCCTTGGCAATGGCGAGCGTCACATTCTTCTCGCTCTTGCCATCAACGACCGACGGTGCGCCGGGATCATGCCCGCCATGGCCGGCATCGATCACCACCAGCGGACGATTGGCGCTGCGGCCGCCTTGCACCTGCGGCAACGTAATGGCTCCGATCGGCTTGGGCGGACCGATCGGCACCGTAACCCCGCCACGTGACGGCGATCCGCCCAATCCCGCCAAAGCGAGCGGCGAGGCAAATGTCTTGCGGCCGGTCTTCACCGCCGTTTGAAACGCACCCGCGGTAGCGTTGGCGATCGAGAGAACGAGGGCCCGGCCGTCCTCGCTGAAGTGGCCGCCGGTAACCACGACGGGCTTTGCGAGCCCGAACACCACGCGGGCGGTGGAAGAATTGAATTGGCCGTGACGTATGAAGGAGAAGGGTCCACTCGCAATCCCGCCCGAACCGGAGGAGGCGCCGCTTATGTCAACGGCGAGCCGGTTCGGCCCGTCCACGACGAAGGCTGAGGCCTTGCCCACCGCGCCATCGAAACGGATGACGACTTCATCATCGCCAATATCGACGCCGCGCACCGAAGCGGCATGGGACGGCGCATAAGCGAACAACATGGCCGCCAGCGCGCCGATCACAGGAAGAACACGCCCCTTCAAACCAAAACCGGTGCTTTTTCGCCCGCTTATCATAGCTGCCCCAGCGTTGATCCCGCGCCCTATAACCTAATCGGTGACTCCCGTGCAAATCATGGTGAATGAGGAAGGTTAATCGATCCTTTACGAATCGCAGTGCATGACTATCTCAGTCGAGTGGCTTGCCCGATCCCGCGGGCGATGCTAGCAGCGAAAGTTCCAATTCCGCCAGGCTGGCTAAGCCTTGGAGGAGTCCGGAAATAGGCGCCGGAGGGTGACGCCGCCGGCCTCAAGGTTGATGCACATGATTCACTTCACTCCCCGCCCGGATCGCTCGCTTTTCAGCAGCGACGGAGCGTGGGACTTTGGCCCGGCGCGGGACGCCGGGGGTGAGCATGCCGCAGACACACAAACCACATCATTGATCAGGACGCGCCTGCGAAGGTCCCGGACCGGCCGGCCGTCCCCTTATTACGGCGCGCGCACTCGCCCAATTGCGGCGACGGCCCGCGCCCGGAGATATAATAATGACCATCCGTATGTTGATCGACGCTCGCCACCGGGAAGAGACCCGTGTGGCAGTCGTCAAGGGAAACCGCATCGAGGAGTTTGATTTCGAAAGTGCCGAGCGCAAGCAGCTCAAGGGGAATATCTATCTAGCCAAGGTTACGCGGGTCGAGCCCTCGCTTCAGGCGGCGTTCGTCGATTATGGCGGTAACCGCCACGGATTCCTCGCCTTTTCTGAGATTCACCCCGACTATTACCAGATCCCGAAGGAAGATCGCGACGCGCTCTTGCGCGAGGAGGCCGAGCACGCCGCCGAAGAGGAAGCGCTGCGCGCCCGCGAGGAAGAGGAGCATGACGAGGCTGAGGAAAATGGCGACGAGCCCTTTTCCGACGGCGACGACGAAGAAGGCGAAGTCAGGAAGCCTGAATCGGTCCACAACGAAGCGGCCGATGAAAATGCGGTCGATCGCTTGCGCAGCCGGCGCATGGCGCTTCGCCGCCGTTACAAGATCCAGGACGTTATTCGCCGCCGGCAGGTGCTGCTGGTCCAGGTGGTCAAGGAGGAGCGCGGCAACAAGGGCGCCGCTCTCACCACCTATTTGAGCCTCGCGGGCCGCTATTGCGTGCTGATGCCCAACACCAGCCATGGCGGCGGGATCAGCCGCAAGATTTCGAA
>CBFRWL010000029.1:0-14491 GCA_965727025.1 uncultured Sphingomonas sp. | reverse complement strand
AGCCGAGCTTCGGCGGCATCAACCTTGAGGACATCAAGGCGCCGGAATGCTTCGTAATCGAGCAGACGCTGCGCGAGCGGATGAACATCCCGGTCTTCCACGACGACCAGCACGGCACCGCGATCATTTCCGCTGCGGGCCTGCTCAATGCCGCCTATCTCACGGGCCGTGATCTCAAGGACATCAAGCTGGTTGTGAACGGGGCGGGTGCCGCCTCGATCAGCTGCACCGAGCTCGCCAAGGCGCTCGGTGTGCGCGATGTCGTGATGTGCGACTCCAAAGGCGTTATCTACCAGGGGCGCACCGAGGGCATGAATCAGTGGAAGTCGGCGCATGCGGCCAACACCAGTGCACGGACGCTGGCCGAAGCCATGGAAGGAGCGGACGTCTTTTTCGGACTTTCCGTAGCAGGCGCAGTGACGCCGGACATGGTTCGCTCGATGGCGCGCAAGCCCATCATCTTCGCCATGGCCAATCCCGATCCCGAGATTACGCCTGAAGATGCCCTGTCCGCGGCACCGGATGCGATCATCGCTACCGGCCGTTCTGATTATCCGAACCAGGTCAATAATGTGCTGGGCTTCCCCTTCATCTTTCGCGGCGCGCTTGACGTACGCGCGACGACGATCAACGAGGAGATGAAGCTGGCGGCGGCGCGCGCCTTGGCCGAGCTTGCGCGCGAACGCGTGCCCGAGGAAGTCGCCGCCGCTTATGGCGCCACCCAGAATTTCGGGCCGAAATATATCATTCCGGCACCGTTCGATCCGCGGCTGATGGAGATGGTGCCGGCTGCGGTCGCGCAGGCGGCGATGGATTCCGGGGTCGCACGCCAACCGATCCTCGACATGGGCGAATATCGCAGCACGCTGCGCTCGCGCCTCAATCCCACCACATCGGTGCTGACGCTGGCTTACGAAGGCGCGCGGGCGCATCCCAAGCGCGTCGTGTTCGCCGAGGCCGAAGAGGAAGTGGTGCTGCGCGCGGCGATCGCGTTCCGCGAGGGGGGCTATGGCATTCCCGTCCTGGTCGGTCGCGACGAGGTTCCGGACAAGCTGCGTGCGCTCGGCGTCTCCAATCCCGAGGAGTTCGAGCTGCACAACAGCCGCATCTCGACATTGGTGCCGCGCATGGTGGACTATCTCTACACACGGCTGCAGCGCCGGGGATATCTGCGGCGCGAAGTCGAAGCGCTGGTCAATCAGGACCGCAACATCTTTGGCGCGCTGCTGCTTGCCTTGGGCGAAGCCGACGTGATGATCACTGGCGTCACCCGCGCTTATGCACAGACGATGCGCCAGGTCCGCCGGGTGATCGACCCGATCCCCGGCCACAAGCCCTTTGGCATCCATGTGTTGGTCGGGCAAAGCCATACCGTTTTCATGGCGGATACGACCGTGAACGAGCGGCCGTCGGCGACCGATCTTGCCGATATCGCCGAGCATACCGCCGCGGTGGCGCGGCGTATGGGCCACGAACCGCGTGTCGCCTTCCTGTCTTATTCGACGTTCGGCAATCCCGAAGGCAGCTTCCTTGAAAATATCCGCGAGGCGGTCGCCATCCTCGAGCAGCGTGGCCCGAGCTTTGAGTTCGAAGGCGAGATGGCGCCCGACGTCGCGCTCAATCCGCGGGTGGCGCGCGCCTATCCGTTCAGCCGGCTTTCGGGGCCGGCCAATGTTCTGATCATGCCCGGCCTGCAATCCGCCAATGTTTCCGCGAAATTGCTGCGCGAGCTGGGCGGCGATTCCGTGATCGGGCCGATGCTGGTGGGGCTCCAACATCCCGTGCAGATCGCGACCATGTCTTCCACCGCCTCGGAGCTGGTGACGCTGGCCGTGCTGGCAGCGGGCGGTATCGCACGATAATCCTCGTATGGGCGTTGACGGCGCTTGTTGCCAAGCGCCGTTCATCGCACTACATCGGGGTCCATCCACAGGCCGCTCCGTAACGGGGCGGCCCTTTTATTTTCAGGAGTAGGATCGTGGCTCAGCCGCTTATGCCTCATGCGACCGCGTCGTGGCTGGTCGACAATACCGCGCTCAGCTTCCAGCAGATCGCGGACTTTTGCGGTCTTCATATTCTCGAGATTCAGGCGATCGCTGACGATACGGCGGCGACCAAGCTGACCGGCCGCGATCCGGTTCGCGCCGGAGAGCTTACCATGGCCGAGATCGATAAAGGCCAGGCCGATCCCAATTACCGCCTCGTGATGCAGAAGGGGCCGGAGCAGGTCCGCCGCACGAAGGGGCCGCGCTACACGCCCGTTTCGAAGCGGCAGGACAAGCCCGACGGTATTGCGTGGATCATCCGCAACCATCCGGAAATCTCCGATGGGCAGATTTCCAAGCTGATTGGCACCACCCGCACGACCATTGCCGCGATCCGCGACCGCACCCACTGGAACATCGCCAACATCACGCCCAAGGATCCCGTCACGCTCGGCCTGTGTTCGCAGCGTGAGCTGGATGGGCTGGTGGCGAAGGCGGCCAAGGCTGCGGGCGTCGAGGCGCCGGTGGACAGCCGGCTGGACGGCGATCGCCAGGCGCTGATCGAGGAATTGCGTGCGCAGCGCGAAGCGGCCGTGCGCGAAGCCGACGGTGCTCATGCCGAAGCGGGCAGCGCTTTCCCGCACGATCCGTTCCGGAGCTGAATTCCGCATTCCGCGTCCAGAAACGTTCATCGATGTCAATTGATTGGCAAGGATGGGCGGCTTAGGGTGAGGCGTGGCTGATCCCACCGAAATCTGGCGTCACGCTTACCGGCATCCCAGCGCGTGGGAAGCAACCTATGAGCCGATGACCGTGCCGGCGATGTTCGATGCCAGCGCGGATCGTTTCGGCCATGTGCCGCTACTCGATTTCTACGGGCGCAAATATAGTTTCGCCGCAGTCGCCTCGGGCGCCGCGCGGGTGGCAAGCGGGCTGCAGCGTCTGGGCGTCGGCAAGGGGGACCGGATCGGTCTCTACCTTCCTAACGTGCCCCATTATGTTGCGGCCTTTTACGGAGCGTTGAAGATCGGCGCGACCATCGTCAATTTCTCGCCGCTTTACTCAGTCGATGAGCTGTCGGAGCAGGTCGAGGATTCGGGAACGCGGCTGCTCTTCACATTGTCGGCGAAGGCGCTTCTGCCCAATGCGCTGGCGGTGATGGAGCGTTGCAAGCTCCCGCATCTGATCGTCGGATCGGTCGAAGGGGTGCTGCCGAAGGCGAAATCGCTGCTCTACCACTGGTTCCAATCGCGCCAGAATGTGCCGCGTCCTGACGATCAGCGCGTGATCGCCTTTTCGAAGCTCATCGCCAATGATGGTGCGTACAGCCCCGCTGCGATCGATGCGGAGACTGACATTGCGATGCTGCAATATACCGGCGGCACGACCGGGACGCCGAAAGGCGCGATGCTTTCGCACAACAACATCACCGCCAACGCGCGCCAGATCACCGCGATCGATCCCTGGCCCGGGGAAGAGGACCGTATTCTCGGTGTGATCCCGTTCTTTCACATTTTCGCCAATATGACGGTGCTGCAGCGGACCGTGCTCAGGGGCGGCGAGCTGGTGATGCTGCCCCGCTTCGATGCGGATCAGGTGTTCGCCGCGATCGCACGCACGCGTCCGACATCATTGCCCGGCGTGCCGACGATGTTCCGGGCGTTGCTCGATCATCCGAAGCTGCGCGATACAGATATGTCGTCGCTGCGGGTCTGCGTATCGGGCGGCGCGCCGCTTCCCGAAGAGCTCAAGAGCCGCTTCGAGGAGGTGAGCGGCGCGGTGCTTGCCGAAGGCTATGGCCTCACCGAATGCTGCATCGCCTCGACCAACCCTTATCTCGGGCCGCGCAAGACCGGCACGATTGGCCAGCCGCTTCCGGCCACGACATTTACGCTTGTCGATCGCGACGATCCTGCCAAGGCCGCCCCGCCGGGCGAGCCGGGCGAGATCGTGATTTCCGGGCCGCAGGTGATGACAGGCTATTGGAACAGGCCTCAGGAATCGGAGCGCTGCTTCGTCAATGGCGGCTTTCGGACTGGCGATGTCGGCGAGATCGATGAAGACGGCTATATCCGGATCGTCGATCGCCTCAAGGACATGATCACGGTCGGTGGGTTCAAAGTGTATCCCAGCCAGGTCGAGGCGGTGCTTTATCATCACCCGGCGGTGCGCGAAGCGGTGGTCGTCGCGGTTCCCGACGCCTATCGTGGGGAGTCGCCGAAGGCCTTTGTCAGCCTCTATCCCGGCATCGAGGTTGATGGGGAGGAGCTCAAGGAATGGCTCAACCCTCAGCTCGGCAAGCATGAGCGGGTCGTCGCCGTCGAGGTGCGCCAGGATCTTCCCAAGACGCTGGTCGGCAAGCTCAGCCGCAAGGAACTGGTGGCCGAGGAACGCGCCAAGGCGGCGGCGCAGCACTGATCCGGCTGAACCGGCGCTGGCATAGCCCGAAACGAAAGGTTAAACGCGCGGCATGACTCGCACCTATTTCGGCACTGACGGAATTCGCGGCCGCACCAACGAAGCGCCGATGACCCCTGAGATCGCGATGAAGGTGGGGCAGGCGGCCGGCGCGCGCTTCTTGCGCGGAACCCATCGCCACCGCGTCGTGATCGGCAAGGATACAAGGCTCTCGGGCTATATGATGGAATCGGCGCTGGTCGCGGGCTTCACCAGCGTCGGCATGGACGTGGTGCTCGTCGGCCCGATGCCGACGCCCGCGATTGCGATGCTGACCCGATCGATGCGCGCGGATCTCGGGGTCATGATTTCGGCCAGCCATAATCCGTTCGCGGACAATGGCATCAAGCTGTTCGGGCCGGACGGCTACAAGCTTTCGGATGCGGATGAAATGGCGATCGAGGCGTTGATGGCCAAGCCGCCGAAGCTCGCCCGTTCGGCCGATATCGGCCGCGCCCGCCGGATCGAGGACGCACGCGGACGCTATATCCATGCGGTGAAATCCGCCTTTCCCGAACATCTGCGCCTCGATGGCATGCGGATCGTGATCGATTGCGCGAATGGCGCGGCCTATCAGGTTGCGCCGTCGGCGCTCTGGGAATTGGGCGCCGAGATCATCAGTCTCGGTGTTTCGCCGGACGGCACCAATATCAACGAGCAGTGCGGCTCGACCGACCCCGCTGCCGTGCAAGCGAAAGTGATCGAGACGCGTGCGGATATCGGCTTGGCGCTCGACGGCGATGCCGATCGGCTGATCGTGGTCGATGAAACCGGCCGCATCATCGACGGAGATCAGTTGATGGCGCTCATCGCTACGGCTTCGGCGCGGCGTGGAATGCTGAGGGGCGGCGCGCTCGTGGCGACGGTGATGTCCAATCTCGGGCTCGAACGCTTCCTGGCCGGCCAGAATATCGGGCTGGTCCGGACGCAGGTCGGCGATCGCTATGTGGTCGAGGAGATGCGGGCCAACGGCTACAATGTCGGTGGCGAGCAATCCGGCCATATCATCCTCTCCGATCATGGCACGACCGGAGACGGCCTCGTCGCGGCCTTGCAGATCCTTGCTGAGCTTGTCGAAAGCGGACAGAAGGCAAGCAAGCTTCTGCGCCAGTTCGAACCGCTGCCCCAGCTTCTCAAAAATGTGCGGTTCGCCGGCGGCCGGCCGCTCGAGGCTGAGACGGTGAAGAGCGCGATCGCGGACGCGGAAACGAAGCTCGATGGCAAAGGCCGGCTTCTGATCCGCAAGTCCGGCACCGAGCCGCTGATCCGGGTCATGGCCGAGGGCGAAGATCCTGCGCTTGTTGAAACTCTGGTCGATCAGATCTGCGAGGCTGTGCGCAAAGCTGCATGACGCCAATTCACCGAACCCAGCCGGCTGGGACGTGATCCCCCGCATTCTCGTCATCGCCGGCTCGGATTCCGGCGGCGGAGCGGGGATTCAGGCCGACCTCAAGACCATCGCCATGCTGGGCGGGCACGGCATGACCGCGATCACGGCGATCACCGCGCAGAACACGCTGGGTGTGAGCGCGGTGGAGCTGGTGCATCCTGATATGGTAATCGCCCAGATGGAGGCCGTGATCGGCGACATCGGCATTGATGCGATCAAGATCGGAATGATCGGGTCGGCCGAGACCGCGCATGCGGTGGCTGATCGGCTCGCGTCGCTCCAGGGCATGCCGATCGTGTTCGATCCTGTGATGGTCGCCACGAGCGGATCCGTGTTGGCGGCGCAAGATACGATCGCGGCGTTTGACAGGCTGATGGCGCTCGCGACGCTGGTCACGCCCAATCTTCCTGAGATTGCTGCCCTGGGCGGCGACGCAGGCGCGCTAGCGAAGCGCACCGGTGCTGCGGTGCTCGTCAAGGGCGGCCACGGCGAAGATGATCGGATCATCGATCGTCTGATCCGGCCCGACGGAACGCAGACGAGCTGGGAAGATGAGCGCATCCACACCCCGCACAATCATGGCACCGGGTGCACCTTGGCGAGCGCGATCGCAACCGGACTCGGCACCGGGATGGCTTTAGCGGATGCGATTACGCGGGCACGCGCTTATGTGCGCCGGGCGCTGCTGGCAGCGCCCGGTTTGGGTGCAGGACATGGGCCGATGGGCTTTCTGCCCGAGGAGCAACAGCCGAGCTGAAGCTCAGCCGGCCTGCGGCAGCAAGCGCTTGTCGCCGGCCAGCCGCATCATCGCCTTCTGCAACTTGTCGAAGGCGCGTACCTCGATCTGGCGCACGCGCTCGCGGCTGACGCCATAGACCTGGCTCAGTTCCTCAAGCGTCTTCGGTTCCTCGGCCAGCCGCCGCTCGACGAGAATATGCTTCTCGCGATCGTTGAGCGCGTTCATCGCCTCGAGCAGCATGCCGTGACGGACATTCTGCTCCTCCGAATCCGCCAGCCGCTGGTCCTGCAACGGTTCTTCGTCGACCAGGAAATCCTGCCACTGGCCTTCGGCATCCTCGCGCATGGGCACGTTGAGCGAGGTATCCCCGCCCATCGCCATGCGGCGATTCATGCTCACGACCTCGTCCTCGGTGACGCCGAGATCGGTCGCGATCTTGGTGACATCCTCAGGCTTGAGATCGCCGTCCTCGAAGGCGTCGATCTGGCTCTTCATCCGGCGCAGGTTGAAGAACAGCTTCTTCTGCGCCGCGGTGGTGCCCATTTTCACGAGGCTCCACGAGCGCAGGATGAATTCCTGGATCGAGGCCCGGATCCACCACATGGCATAGGTCGCCAGGCGGAAGCCCCGATCGGGCTCGAACTTCTTCACGCCCTGCATCAGGCCGATATTGCCTTCTGAGATCAGCTCGCTGACCGGCAGCCCGTAGCCACGATAGCCCATCGCAATCTTGGCAACGAGGCGGAGGTGAGACGTCACGAGACGCGCGGCCGCATCGGGGTCGCCATGCTCCTGAAAGCGCTTGGCGAGCATATATTCTTCCTCTGGCGCGAGGATCGGAAACTTTTTGATCTCGGCCAGATAGCGGTTGAGGCTCTGCTCACCGCCGAGTGCGGGTATCGTCGCGGGGACGCTCTTGCCGCTTGCCATGATCTTTACACTCCCTTCTCAGGACGACTCAATTCAGTCCTGATTTGCAACCTTTATATCATAAGATTCGTGAATAAGCGCTGCATATCGTCAGGAATCTTACTATCGAATGCTAAAGCCTCGCTTGTGATCGGATGGATGAAGCCCAGATGGGCCGCATGCAGTGCTTGCCGCCGAAAATCCAATGTGTCCAGTAACGCACGGTGGCTTTTCCGGGTCCGTCCATAAGCCGGGTCGCCGATGAGCGGAGCACCGATAGAGGCCATGTGAACGCGAACCTGGTGGGTGCGCCCGGTTTCCAGCCGGCATTCGACCATCGCCGCCTCCTTCAGCGGGGAGATGAGGCGATAATGGGTCACGGCGCGTTTGCCCTTGCCCTCCGGTTGCACCGCGATCTTGTACCGATTGGCCGAGCGCCCCAGCGGCGCGTCGACCGTGCCGGCAGGCGGATTCGGAATGCCTGACACGATCGCCAGATAGCGGCGGTCGATGCTGTGCCTGGCGAACTGCGCCGCGAGCCCGGTATGCGCCGGATCGGTCTTGGCCGCCACCAATAGTCCGGACGTATCCTTGTCGATCCGGTGAACGATGCCGGGCCGTTCGACCCCGCCGATCCCTGAGAGGCTGCCCTTGCAATGATGGAGCAGAGCGTTGACCAGCGTGCCATCGAGATTGCCTGCTGCTGGGTGCACGACCAGGCCGGCCGGCTTGTCGACGACGATCAGATGCTCGTCCTCATAGACGATTTCGAGCGGGATCTCCTGCGCCTCGTTATGCGCCGGCGCCGGTTCGGGGATCACGACCGAATACACGCTGCCTGAGGCCACTTTGATTGCTGGATCGCGGACGGGCACCGCGCCCGGATCGGTCGCAACCTTTCCCGACGCGATCAACGCCTTGAGCCGTTCTCTCGAGATCGTAGGCAGGGCCGCGGCAAGAGCTCGGTCCAGCCGCCAGCCAGCGGCTTCTTCCGGCACTATCGCGCGCGCTATCGACATCCCCCCGTCCATCAGCTTAGCTGAAATGGTGACGAACGTCGAAATTTCAAGATCATTGCTCGGCCGGATCATCGCCCATGCCAGGGCCGAACCGACGGAGGAGGTTTGCGGGCTGCTGCTGGGGCGTCCCGGAAGGATAGAGGCGGTCGTCGCTGCCGCGAATGTCGCCGCCGATCGCCGCGACAGTTTCGAGCTTGATCCAGGCGTCTTGCTCGGGGCGCATCGCCAGGCGCGCGCGGGCGGACCAGCCGTGTTGGGGCATTATCATTCGCATCCTGGCGGCCAGGCTGCACCTTCGCGGCGCGATGCCGAGCATGCGGTAGCCGGTGGGTTGTGGCTGATCGTCGCGGGCGAACACGCAGCCTTGTTCGAAGCGCGGCAGGATGGCCCGATTCAAGATCGTTTCCACGCGCTTGTGCTGCAAGTGCTTTAAGAGCAGTTGCACTATCGCGTTGCCCTCGTCACAAGGGCCGCCCGGCAAAAAGTTTCAGGGACGGTACCATGGCCAACCATAGCGTTGAATTCGCAAGCCTGTTGTGCTCGCGCCTGTGCCATGACTTGCTGAGCCCCGTCGGTGCGCTCAACAATGGGATCGAGCTGCTGGCAGATGAAACCGATCCCGAGATGCGGGCGCGGTGCATCGAGCTGCTCGCCGAAAGCGCGCGCGCCTCGGCCAATAAGCTTAAATTCTTCCGGCTGGCCTTTGGTGCGGCCGGCGGCTTCGCAGACAATGTCGACACGCGCGAAGCCAAAGGCGCGATCGAAGGCCTGTTCGGCTCCGAAGGCCGCATTCAGCTCGGCTGGATGGTCTCCGAACCGGCAATGTCCAAGGGCGCCCTCAAGATATTGCTCAACCTTGCGCTGATCGCGGGCGACGCGCTCGTGCGCGGGGGCAGGCTGGATGTGGGTGCCGAAGGTGGCGAGATCGTGGTGCGTGCGGAGGGGCCCAGGCTGGTGCTCGATCCCGAACTGCGGGACGCCTTGCTCGGAAAGCTCGGCGATGACGGGGTGACGCCGCGCGCCGCCGCCGCCTGGCTGGCACACAGTCTGGCAACGGACATGCGCGGCCGTATCCAGATCTCGGAGCCGGAGGAGGGCGTTCTGGTATTCGGCGCTGCGATCCCGCAGGCCTAGGCCGAACCGCACACAGCTACGGGATAAGAGTTCCTTTACCACGACTGTGTCAGAGCAGGTCCAGTTCGCCAACGCGGAAAGGGCCCATGGACGATCTTCTCGTCGATTTTATCGCGGAAACGCGCGAGACACTTGAGACGCTCACGAGCGAAATCGTGGCCTGGGAGGCATCTCCCAGCGATCGCACGCGCCTTGATGCCATCTTCCGCTTCGTTCACACGGTCAAGGGAAGCTGCGGCTTCCTGAACCTGCCGCGGCTTGAGAAGCTGAGCCATGCCGCCGAGGACGTGCTCGCGGATTGCCGCGCGGAACGTCGTCAGCCGGACGAGGCGCTGGTCACCGCTGTGCTCGCCATCATCGACAGAATTGCCGAGCTCGCCAACGCTCTGGAAAGCGGTGACAGCGTCCCCGATCATGACGACGCGGCTTTGATCGCCGCACTCGCGCCCGATGCGGGAAAAAAGGATGAGGCGCAGCCCGAATCCGGCACGCCTGCAACCACGGTACAAGCGACAGCGCCCCGCGGCATTTCGCGAAGCATCCGCCTGCCGGTCGATCTGCTCGATCGGATGATGGCCGGAGTGTCGGACATGGTCCTCGCCCGTAACGATTTGTCGCGCCGGCTGCGCGAGAACGGGGCTGAGCCTGCCGTGGAAGCGGCGTTCGAGCGCCTTTCGCTGTGTATCGCGGAAATGCGTGATTCGATCACGCGCACCCGGATGGCCCGCATCGAAAATCTGTTCTCGGCGCTCCCGCGCATGGTGCGCGATCTTTCATCCGAATTGGGCAAGCAGGTCACGCTCGAACTCGACGGTGGAGATGTTGAGTTGGACCGCGAGATGATCGAAATGATCCGCGATCCGCTCACGCATATTGTCCGCAACGCGATCGATCACGGTATCGAGATGCCTGCCGACCGGATTGCGGTTGGCAAGCCGCCGCACGGGCGGCTCCGCGTTTCCGCACGTCAGGCTGGCAACCAGATTGCGATCGAAGTGATTGACGACGGGCGCGGCATCGATGCCGAGCGACTGGTCGAAAAGGCGATCGCAAACGGAGTGGTAACGCTTGAAAAGGCGGCGGCGATGAGCGCGCATGCCAAGCTCCACCTGATTTTCGCGGCAGGCTTGTCCACCGCCAAGCAGGTGACCGCCATATCCGGCCGAGGCGTCGGCATGGATGTGGTGCGCGCCAATGTCGAACGCATCGGCGGCCTCGTCGATCTGGATAGCAAGGCGGGGCTCGGCCTTCGGCTCAGCATGAAAGTTCCGCTCACGCTGACGATCATTCCGGCGCTTACCGTCAGCGCTGGTGGCCATCAGTTTGCCATCCCGCGCTCGGCGATCGAGGAACTTATCCGCGTGAGCAGCGCGTCGGCTCGCCTGGGCGAGCTCGGCGGCGCAAAGGTGGTCAACATTCGTGGGCGCCGGCTGCCGGTCGTGACGCTTGCGCCCTTTCTGAAGATCGAGCCACGCTGCGACGAAAATGAGCTGACAATGGTGGTGCTTAAGCCCGCCGGCGGTGATCATTACGCGCTCGCCGTGGAAGCGGTTCATGATCATGAGGAACTGGTCGTCCGCCCCGCCGCCCCGGCGCTGATGGCGACAGGGGTGTATGCGGGCACCACCTTGCCCGACAACAGTCATCCGATGCTGCTGCTGGACCCGGCCGGCATCGCCGATGCAGCCGGGATCGCAGCCCAGCCGGCTTCGAATGAGGAAGCCCAGGACGCGAAAGTACACGAAACGGACGAGCGAGCGACCACGCTGCTCTTCCGGGATCTGGATGGAGTCGAGCGCGCGATCCGGCTGGCGCTGGTCGAGCGTATCGAGGAAGTTCCTGCTGCGGCGGCCAGCTTCAGCGCGGGCCGGATGCGCCTCTCGCAAGAGGGGCGGATCGTTCCGTTGATGAGCTGTTGCAGCTTGCCGACGGCCGAGAAATACCGGGTGCTCAGAATGAGCGATGGTCGCGCTCAGATCGCCTACGCGATTTCGGAGGTGATCGACATTGTCGCAATGGATTTCACCTGCGAGCGCGCGATCGAGCCGGGGCTGATTTCAGGGGTCGCGCTTGTCGATGGACGGCCGATCGAGATCATCGACAGCTTCTGGCTCTTTGCGGAAGCCGAGCAGGAGGGCACCGCGCCCGATCGGCCCGCGCTTTGCCTGTTGGCGGGTGGCGATGATCCCTGGGCCCGTCAGGTGCTGCTGCCGCTCTTGCGGGCGGGCGGATATCAGGTTGTGCTGCCCGACTCGGAACAGGCTGCCGAGGCTGACGTCCTGGTGCTTTGCGCGGACGATGTGCCGGGCGAGGTGAAAGAGATTGCGAAGGTAATTCCGCTCGTCCGATTGACGGCCCATTCGGATGCAGCAGAGGATCGAGTCTATCGCTATGATCGCGCCCGGCTGCTTGAGGCAGTGCGCGTCGGGGTCGAGCGGCGCAGGAGCCGGAGATGAACAGCCTATACCTCATCGTCACGATCGCGGGCCAGCGCGTCGCGCTCCCGGCGGTCACGGTCGAGTCGGTCGTGGAGATCGACAGCATCGAGCGCGTGCCTCTGGTCGCGCCTCATGTGGCCGGTCTGTTCGCGCTGAGAAGCCGGGTCATGACCGTTATCGATAGCTCCGCCGCGGTCGAGCTCGGCGCGTTCGCTTGGAATGGCCATGCCGAAGCGGTGATCGTGAATTGCGACGGCCATGGCTATGCCATCCTCGTCGAAAATGTCGACGACGTGGTGGAGCCGCCCGCCTCCGTGGTGCCGTCCCGTGCCGTTCTGGCGCCAAGCTGGGCGCGCGTCGCCCGAGGAACGATCGAGATCGACGGCGAAGCATTATTGGTGGTGGAGCCCGAGGCGCTGGTCGTCGGCCCCGGCTTTGCCGCGGCAGCCTGACGAAAGGTCGCGCTGTTAACTCGACGCTTACGCCTTTGCAGTAAGCTCAGGACATATCCGCAAACAAGGTGCTTCATGAAAACCTGCCTCATCGTCGACGACTCCAAGGTGATCCGTAAGGTCGCTCGCCACATCCTCGAAACGCTCGATTTTGTCGTGGAGGAGGCTGGAGACGGTGCTGAGGCGCTCGACCATTGTCACCGTTCGGCGCCCGACGTCGTGCTGCTCGATTGGAACATGCCGGTGATGAGCGGGATGGAGTTCCTGAAGGCGCTGGGCAAGAGCAGCATTTCGCCGCGCCCCAAGGTGGTGTTCTGCACCACCGAAAACGGCATCGCGCATATTCGCGCTGCGATCGAGGCGGGCGCTGACGAATATGTGATGAAGCCGTTCGATCGCGAAACGCTTGAAAGCAAACTTCAGACTGTTGGCGCGTGCTGAGAAGTCCCAGAAGTGGCGAATGTGCGCACAGCTGCCCTTCGGAGTGAGCTTCCAACAGGCATCGAGCCGATCAAGGTTCTGATCGTCGACGATTCTCTCGTCGCGCGGACTGTGCTCAACCGGATCTTGGAGCCTCGGCCCGAGTTCGTCGTCGTCGGCGCCGTAGCCAACGCCGAACAGGCGCTTGATCTGGTCAAAAGCCAGCCGGTCGATATCGTTTTGCTTGATCTGGAAATGCCCGGCGTCAGCGGACTTGAACTTTTGCCCAAGCTCATCGAGCAAAGCGGTGGGGCAAGGGTTCTGGTCGTGTCATCCTCCGCTGCCGATGGCGCGGCGGCAACGATCCAGGCGCTTGCGCTCGGTGCTGCCGATACGCTGCAAAAGCCCGGCGTCACGAATTTCGAAGGCCGCTTCGGCGATACGCTCGCCGATCGGCTGATACGGATTGGCGGAAGCCGCCAGTCCCGCGTCAACACCGCCCGCGTCGTGACCAGACATCCGACGGCAGCCGCACACGAGCCTGTCGAGTGCCTTGCGATCGGCGCATCCACCGGCGGTCTTCACGCATTGACCGAGCTGTTGCGGGACTTTCCCGCTGAGTTCACTGCTCCCATCCTCATCACCCAGCATCTGCCGGCAGCGTTCATGCCCTTCTTCGCCGATCAGATGCAGTCAATCGCGGGCCGGCCAGCGACGGTGGCGCAAGATGGCGAAAAGCTCGTGCGCGGCCGGATTTTGATCGCGCCAGGCGAAGGGCATATCCGGTTGCGCAAGGTCGGGAACGATGTGCGCGTCACGCTCGACACGACGCCATCCATCACGCTCTGCATGCCATCGGTGGATCCGATGTTCGAATCGATGGCGGAAATCTACGGCGCTCGCGGCCTCGCAATCGTGCTCAGCGGCATGGGGCGCGACGGGACGATCGGCGCGCGCGCAATCGCCGAGGCAGGCGGAGAGATTTACGTGCAGGACGCCGCCACCTCGGTGGTGTGGGGAATGCCGGGTTCGGTCGCTGAGGCCGGCATCGCATCGGTGGTGTTGCCACCCGAACGCATCGCGGATCGCATATTGGCGCGGGCAGGGGAAAACAGATGGAATTGAGCCCGCTAGCGGTTCGCATCTTGGGCGATCTGCTTGAATCCCGAACCGGGCAACAGCTTGCGGACAACCGCTTGTGGCGGGTCGAAAGCGCGCTGCAGCCTGTAATGCGCGCGCAAGGCGTCGATTCGCTTGACACGCTGGCCACCATGCTCGCCAGCGGGCGCAATCCCGCGCTGGGGACGACGGTAGCCGAGGCGCTCCTCAATCATGAAAGCTTCTTCTTTCGCGATCCCCCGGCCTTCGCCCTGCTGTTTGACGCGATCAATGGAGCTCTCCGCGAGGCGCGCATGGCTGACCGTCGGCTGCGGATCTGGAGCGCGGGCTGCTCGACCGGCCAGGAGGTCTACTCGCTGGCGATCAATTTCGCCGAGAATCCTCAGCTTTGGGATGGCTGGACGATCGAGATCATCGGCACCGACGTAT
>CBFRWL010000028.1:0-14912 GCA_965727025.1 uncultured Sphingomonas sp. | reverse complement strand
GAGCAACGGGCGCTTTCCACCATGAACGGGCGCCAGGTGTTGAGCTTCTCCATCTCCAAGGCAAAGGGCTATTCCGACGTCACGGTCTATGAACAGGCCGAGAAGGTCATCGACCAGCTCCGCAAGGAACACCCCAAGATCAAGTTCACCCAGCTTTATACCAAGGTCGATTATGTAAAGGGCCAATATCATTCGGCCATCGATGCGATGATCGAGGGCGCTGTGCTCGCGGTATTTGTCGTTTTCCTGTTCCTTCGTGATTGGCGCGCGACGGTAATCTCCGCACTGGCAATTCCACTGTCGGCGATTCCCACCTTCTGGTTCATGGATCTCATGGGCTTCACGCTCAACGGCCTCAGCCTGCTTGCGCTAAGCCTTGTCGCCGGCGTCCTGGTCGACGACGCAATCGTCGAGATCGAGAACATCGTCCGCCACATGCGCATGGGCAAAACCGCCTATCAGGCCGCTATCGATGCTGCCGACGAGATCGGGCTTGCCGTGCTGGCGACCACCATGTCGATCGTGGCGGTGTTCCTTCCGGTGGGTTTGATGCCCGGCATTTCCGGCCAGTTCTTCAAGAATTTCGGTCTGACGATCGTCGCGGCGGTGCTGATGAGCCTGGCGGTGGCGCGCATGATCACGCCCATGATCGCGGCATATTTCCTCAAGGCTCACGGCAGCGCGAGCCATGGCGAAGGCCGGCTCATGGACATGTACATGGCCACGCTGCGCTGGACGCTGGTCAATCGCTGGAAGACGGTGCTGATCGGAGTCGCTGCTTTCGCGGCAACGATCCTCGCCTTTGCAACCTTGCCAATGACGTTTCAGCCGACGATCAACACCGATTACAGCCAAGTAACCATCGAGATGCCGCCGGGAGCAACCATTCAGCGGACCGAAGCCATGGCCAATCGGGTGGCGGCCTTATTGCAGCGCCAGCCGGAGGTGGCGGCAGCCTTCGCTGATATCGAGGATGCCGGCAGCGTGACGATCTACCTGACCCTTCGCAAGGATCGAAAACGCACGAGCGTCGAATTTGAGCGGGCGACCGCTCCGCTTCTGCATCAGATCCCGGACGCCAGGATCAATTTCCAATCGCAGGCGGGCGGCAGAATGACCAACGGACGCGATCTGAACGTCACATTGGTCGGCAATGATCCGGTGCCTCTCAATCGCGCGGCGCAGAACGTCGTGCGTGAGCTTGCCACGCTGCCTGAGGTGCGCGCGCCCCGCATCAATGGCGATCTCCAACGGCCGGAGATCACCATCAGGCCCAATTTCAACTTGGCTGCCGACTTGGGCGTCACCACCGCCGCCTTGAGCCAAACCGTCCGAATTGCGACCATTGGCGATATCGACCAGAATGTCGCCAAGTTCTCCCTGTCCGACCGGCAGATCCCGATCCGCGTTTCGATCGCGGAAAGCGCGCGGCAATCGCTTTCCACCATCGAGAACATGCCGGTTCCGACTGCGAATGGCGGATCCGTTCCCTTGAAAGTGGTGGCGGATATCAGCTTCGGGGCCGGGCCGAGCGCAATCCGCCGCTATAATCAGCAGCGCCGGATCTCGATCGGCGCCGATCTCGCGCCCGGGCTGGTGAGCGGCGACGCAGAACCCAAGATCGATGCGATGAAATCGCTGCAGAACCTTCCCGCCGGAGTCGAGCGGGTGAAGGTTGGCGATGCGAAATGGCAGGCCGAGCTGATCATGAACTTCGTCGTCGCGGTGATATCGGGCGTGCTGATGGTGTTCGCCGTGCTGGTCCTGCTCTACAAACGCGTGCTGCCCCCGCTGGTGAACATGGGCTCGCTGCTTCTGGCGCCGCTGGGTGGCGCAATTGCGCTGCATTTGACCGGCAACCCTATCTCCATGCCGGTGCTGATCGGTTTGCTGATGCTGCTCGGCATCGTCGCGAAGAACTCCATTCTGCTCGTCGATTTCGCGATTGAGGAGATCGGCAATGGTGTCGAAAAAAATGCGGCGATCATCGATGCCGGCCACAAACGCGCCCAGCCGATTATCATGACGACGGTGGCGATGGTCGCCGGCATGTTGCCGATCGCCCTCTCGCTTTCCGGCGACGGAAGCTGGCGCGCGCCCATGGGTATTACGGTGATCGGCGGCCTTACGCTTTCCACCCTGCTCACCCTGCTGATCATCCCACCCAGCTTCAGCATCGCTGAGGATATCGAGCGCTGGCTGGGGCCGCGCATGCGCCGCTGGCTCACCAATGGCGGGGAGAGAGCGCATCATCCGGCGGCCCAGCCTGCGGAATGACTTGAACCTTCCGAGGTTCACGCCATTCTCATAGTATGAATTTGTTCGCTGCCGTCGGTCTCGATCGTTTCAACCCTACTCAAGGCGGCGTGCGCGGCATGCGCGTGGCGGCAACCGGGCTGTTGCTGGCGATGGCCGCGATCTATCTGATCGCGCGCGGTTATGAGGGGCAGTTCCCCGCCGCCGGTTATGTTCGTGCCTTTGCTGAAGCCGCAATGGTTGGCGGGTTGGCGGACTGGTTTGCCGTCACCGCCTTGTTTCGTCATCCGCTAGGATTGCCGATCCCCCATACCGCGATCATCCCTCGCAACAAGGATCGGATCGGCGATACGCTGGCTTTATTCCTGCGAGACAATTTCCTGACGGCCAGGGTGGTCGCGCAGCGCATGCGCGGGCTGGATATCGCCGCCGGCATCGGACGCTGGCTCGCGGCGCCCTCGGTGGACGAACGCGTGCGAAAGGGCGCCGGGCAGCTGCTGGGCGACATCATCGAGGCGTTGGCGGACGAACGTTTGGGCGCGATGGTGAAGGGGGCAATCGTCGGCCGGCTTCGTACGCTCGATTTCGCGCCTGTGCTTGGCGCGGCGCTGGAGCGCGCGGTGGATGAGCAGCGGCATGTGCCGCTGCTGGAGGCGCTGGTGCGCTGGGCGAACGAAACCCTGGCCGCGAACCAGGATCTCATCCGGCAAATGGTTCATGAGAAGGCGGGCGCGATCCTGCGCTGGACGGGGCTGGACGAACGGCTCGCCCAGGCAATCATCGACGGGCTGGGCAAGTTGCTCGGGGAGATGGCCGAAAATCCCGCCCACCCATTGCGGCTGAAGGCCGAAGAAGGCCTGCAGAAGCTAGCGACCGACTTGAAACAGGATGAGGCGATGCGCGACCGGGTGGGGCGCTTCCGCGATGCCATCATATCCAACGCGGCGGTAGCCGCCTGGATCGACGGGATGTGGCATTCGCTGCGCGACGCGATGCTGCGCGCGGCGCGCGATCCGAACCATTCCGGCAGCGGCCGTTTCGGTGCAGCGATCCGCCAGCTTGGCGAGACGCTTCAGAACGATGCGGCGCTGCGGTTCGTGATCAACCGCTTCGCGCGCAGGGCAACGGTCGGAATGGTCGCGCGCTATGGAAGCGGGATCGTCACGCTCGTCTCCGAAACGGTCCGGAGCTGGGATGCGAAGACCGTCACGGGACGACTGGAATCCGCCGTCGGACGCGATCTCCAATATATCCGGATCAACGGGACGCTAGTCGGCGGGATGGTCGGTTTCGTGCTTCACATTATCGACCGGCTGCTTTGAGCCGCCGGTCAGCCGTCGCCGACGCGCTCAATATCTGCGCCGACGCCTTGCAGCTTGACTTCCAGCCGTTCGTAGCCGCGATCGAGATGATAGACGCGATTGACCTCGGTCTCTCCCTTGGCTGCCAGCCCGGCGATGATCAGGCTCATGGACGCCCGCAGATCAGTGGCCATCACCGGCGCACCGACCAGTTCCGAGACGCCGCGAACGACGGCGGTGCGGCCGCGCACCTGGATGTCGGCACCCATGCGCGCCAGTTCGGGCACATGCATGTAACGATTTTCGAAGATCGTTTCAGTGAGCACGCTCGCGCCTTCGGCCAGCGCGAGCATCGCCATGAACTGCGCCTGCATATCAGTAGGAAAGGCGGGAAAGGGCGCGGTCGAAAGTGTCAGCGGGCGCAGCTGGCTGTCGGCCTTCACGCGAATGCCGCGATCCTCGACGCCGATCGTGACACCGGCATCGTTCAAGCTCTCCAAAATCGCCGCCATGTCTTCGCGATGTGCGCCTTCCAGCACAATATCTCCGCCCGTGATCGCAGCGGCACAGGCGTAGCTCCCTGCCTCGATCCGATCCGGCATCACCGCATAGGTCGCGCCATGAAGACGTTTGCGGCCTTGGACGAGGAGTCGCTCGGTGCCGATGCCTTCGATCTTCGCGCCCATTGCGACGAGGCACTTGGCGAGATCGGTAATCTCCGGCTCGCGCGCGGCATTCTCGATCAAGGTTTCGCCGCTGGCGAGCACCGCCGCCATCAATGCATTTTCGGTGGCGCCAACGGACACCAAGGGGAAGGTGATGCGGCCGCCTTTCAAGCCGCCGCTGGGCGCCATGACGCGGACATAGCCGCCGGTGAGTTCAATCTCCGCGCCCAGCGCTTCAAGCGCTTTGAGATGCAGATCGATCGGGCGATTGCCGATCGCGCAACCGCCGGGGAGAGAAACCTTCGCTTCGCCGCCGCGCGCGACCAGCGGGCCGAGCACAAGGATGGACGCACGCATTTTTCGCACGATATCGTACGGTGCTACCGTCGAGGATAATGCGTCAGCACGCATCGTCATGACGCGGCCAAAATCATGGCCGCGTGCGCCTTCCACCGTGGTCGAAACACCCAGCTCGTTTAATAGGTGGCCAAAACTGTCGACGTCCGCCAATCTTGGGAGGTTACGAAGTGTTAGTGGCTCATCGGTCAGGAGGGCGCATGGCAGCAACGTCAGAGCCGCATTTTTTGCGCCCGATATGGGAATCGTACCAGTGAGGCGGCGCCCGCCGCGAATGAGAATTCTATCCATCTCGGGCTTCTATCGAGTTTGTGCAAGCATTCAAGCCGCGTGACACTCCTCTCGGAAGTGTAACGATTTATCGGAAAACCTTGATCGTTGTTAGCGCCAAGTTGTTCAGCTTTATCTAAGTGATTGCAGGTACGGACATTATATCGCGGGGGGAGCGTGGCAGACAGCTGTCTGGTTGAACGCCTGAGCCACTATTTGAAGCTGACGAGCCGCGAAGAAACCGCGCTTGCTCAGCTCGAGGGCGCGGAACGGGTGTATCGCAGGGGCGCGATCATCCGCAGGGAGCATGATCGGGCGCAGGAACTCTATGTTCTGAATTCCGGTTGGCTGCTGAGTTTCGTGTTGCTGGACGACGGCAGCCGCCAGATTCTCCGATTGCATTTGCCGGGAGACATGGCGGGGCTGTCCTGCGCGGCGTTCAACGAGGCGACCGAATCCCTGATGGCGCTGACCGACGTCCGGATTTGTCCGGTCGAAAAATCAGCGCTGAATCGGCTGTTCGTGGAGCATCCGCGACTTGGGGCGCTGCTATTCCTCATTACTCAGGCCGAGAAGGTATCGTTGAGCGATCGCCTCGCATCGCTCGGACGGACGTCCGCAAAGGCGCGTGTAGCCGCGTTGATTCTCGATACTGTTTCCCGGCTTCGGGTGATGAACACGCAGCTCGGCAACAGCTTTGCGTTTCCGCTGACGCAAGAAGAGATCGGCGATGCGACGGGGCTCACGGCGGTTCACGTCAACCGCATGATTCGCGCGTTGGTCGAGGATGGGCTGATCGCCCGACAAGCCAATCAACTCACCATCCTCAACCAAGAGCGGCTGGCGGAAGTGGCGAGCTATGTGAATCGCTACGCGGGCCTGGACACGGATTGGCTTCCCCCCTCGACCTAAGTTTGCCCCGTCCGAAAAATATCGCTCCTACGGGAACTCTGGCTGCGGTCGAGAAGTTCTGGGGTTATGTCGGGTGGTGAACATAACACGGTTTTGGTGGTGGAGGATGAGGTGTTGATCCGCATCATCGCCGCCGATGCGTTGGAAGATTCTGGCTTCAAGGTTCTGGAGGCCGCAAACGCCGCCGAAGCGCTCAAGATGCTGGATGAGCATGATGAGGTCGCGGTCCTTTTCACCGATATCAACATGCCGGGCGATATGGACGGCCTTGCTCTTGCACGCCGCGTTTCCGAAGAGCGTCCCGAGATCAAGGTGATCGTCACCTCGGGAAAACAATGGCTCGACTCAGCCAGTCTACCCGAAGCGGGCATGTTCCTTCCCAAGCCCTATCGCGCCTCCCAACTGGCGGCGATGCTCAGCAATTAGCTGGGGTGATTTGACCCGGGTCAAACCCTGCTTGCTCATTGTCGCTTAAGCTCTCGCCCAAGCGGATCGAGGCGAATCAAGTGGCTGATCAAACACCTTATGAGATCATGGGCGGGGCGGATTCCGTTCGGGCCCTCGTGGATCGGTTCTACGATCTGATCGAGCAGGAGCCGCGCTTTGCAAGCCTGAGAGCAATGCATGAAGCGGATCTGAGCGCGAATCGTACCAGCTTGGCGGCCTTTCTTGCAGGCTGGCTCGGCGGCCCGCGCGATTGGTTCGGGCAGGGAAAATGCGTCATGTCGTTGCACGGCGCACTCGCCATCGATCCTGGGCTGGCGCGGCAATGGGCCGATGCAATGAGTCAGGCGATCATGGAGCATCCCGGCCTCGATGAAAGGTTCCGCGAGCAAATGAGCGAGGCGCTCACGCGGGTGGCCAATGCCATGATCAATCGCGCTCCCGCCGAAACAGCGGCGGCCTAACGCGCATCTCGAGCAGTTCAGCGACCATTCAATGCCGATATGCGTTCTTCTCGATCGAGAGGAATTGCATATGAAGTCCAACAAGATCCTTGTGGCCGGCCTATTAGGTGCGACCGTCGCGCTCACGGGCTGCGCTTATGACGATTATGGCTATGGCGGCATGAGCGTGGGCTATGGCTATCCCGGTTATTATGATGCCTGGGGCCCTTACGATTACGCGCCCTTTGGCTGGTATGACGGCTATTATTATCCCGGCTCCGGCTATTGGATGTATAACCGCGAGGGCAGGCGCTTCCGCTGGAGCGACCGGCAGCGCGACTATTGGGAGCATCGCCGTGACCGCGGCGAGTGGCATGGGCCGCGGGAACGGCCATGGCAGCCAGGGATGCGCGACGATCATCAGTGGCGCGGGCGTCAGTGGGGCGGTCAGCGTTGGCAGCGCGGCGGAAGTGCTCCGGCTCAGATGGATCATGGCGGCGCCGGCCCCGCTCAAGCTAGCCCGCCGCCGCAGCAAGCTTCTCCCTCGGTGCAGCCGGGTAGCAATCCTCGAGGGGGTTGGGGTGGGCGCCGGGGACAGCGCGGCGACTGAGTCGTTATCGCCCTGCCGCCATTTGCTGCATCATTTTCCACTGGCGGTAATTGAGCTTGGCTTCCTGGACATAGCCGCTGCGCGAGATCAGCTTCAAAATGGCGCGGTTGATCAGGTTGATCGGAAAGCGAAGCGGCCGTGCGAAGTCGACGAACAGAACGACGCGCCGTTCGCTGCTGTCGTTCCAGGCGCTGTGCATGAAGGTGTCGTCGAAGATCAGGCTGCGGCCTTCGGTCCAGCGGCGCTGCTCGCCCGCCACCTCGATCCCGCAGGCGTCCCCGTTGCCGGGGATGGCAATAGCGAGATGATAACGCAGCACGCCCTTATAGGGGCCGCGATGCGGCGGCAGCCGTTTGCCCGGCTCAAGCACGGAAAAGAAGGCGGTGGTGAGGCCGGGAATCTCCGAAACAGCTGCCCAGGTCGCTGGGCAGCGGGCGATATTGTCCTCAAAGCGTAGCCCGTAACCGAGAAAGAAAAAGGTCTTCCAGCGGCAATCATTGGAAAGCTTGCGCTGATCGGTGGAGATCTGCTCGAAGCCCGGAATCGCTTCCTGATGCTTGAGCAGGTCAAGCATCTCTCCCCGGATGGCCGGATAGAAGCTTTCGATGCGCCGAACCCAGGGAAACGACGCCTCATCGAAAAACGGCCGATCGCCGACGCTGGAAAGCCGCCCGACAAGACGCTCGACAGCCGGAACAAGTCCACCCCCCAGGGCAAGGGTGCGCGGATCGGCGGCGGCTGCCACCGTCATGCCGCAGCCCGGGTTTCGAACATGGACACAGGCATGCCGATGCGATCGAGGCCGATCCGGTGAGCTTCGCCCGGCAACGGTTCGAACGACGGGTTGCGCTTGACGATGTTGACACGTTCGCGACCGACATCGCACAGCGTGAGGCCAAGCGGACGGGTTCGTCCCGGATAGGGCCGGGGTGGCGCGATCTCGTCGCAACGCAGGATGCGCATGTAAAAAGGCTTGTGCTGCGCGGTGACCGTCGCCGTGATCTTGGTGCCGGCGTGGAGGTCTGCCGTGATGAAAGGCAGCCGCAGCATGAGGTAGGCGAGCTCCGGCACGCGCCCGCTGAGCGCGGGATCCACGCAGAAGCAATTCGCGTCGACGAGCCTCGTGCCGCTGGCAAGCAGGGGTTTAAGCTGCTCCGGGAAGGCATCGACCGCAGGCGAGCTTTGCGAAGAATGGGTTACGACATGAAGCCGGATCGATGCGCACAGCCTGCCCTTGTAGCGGAGCGCGATCGAAGCGGCATGAGGATCCTCGTCATGCGCGTCCCAAAGCCTTTCGTCTTCACGGGGCCGGGTGGCGCCAGCATTATAATAGGCGTCATAGCGGAGCTGGTACACTGAGTTGGCCGACGCACTATCTTGCACCAACTCATATTCAGTAACTTTAAGAAGTTCTTTCACTCTTTCGTGCAGATTTTCCGCACGACCTGCACAATTCCGAAGTTCATGTGCAATATCCGGTACAAACAGCATGGCCCATCCCCGAAAGGTTCGGGCCGATGCTATCGATCATGGCCATTAATTGGGGCGAAGACGCCTCCAAAATGGAAGTTATACTAGAGAATTCACTCCGTATCGGAGAAGATATTCTTAGGTTATCTGAATGAGCTCAGGCAACGTGTCGATCACCCGGCGGCGTTGGATCGACATCTGCATGACCAGGGGCGGACGAGAAACGAGTTGAGTAGGCGTGACACCAACGAACTGGCGAAATTCACGGATGAGATGGGATTGATCCGAAAACGCATCACCGACCACCTCCGACCACGGCGCCTCGTTCTGCGACAGTTCGGACGCGGCTTTGAGCGCTCGATATTTCCGTGCGAGCAATTTGGGCGGGGCTCCGTAAATACGCTTGGCGAGGCGTTCGACCTGCCTGCTCGATATGCCAGCGGCGCTGACGAGATCGTCCACTTCGGGCGAAAGCGAGGAGGTGAGCCACTTGTCGGTAATCCGCGCGAACCACAAGGGCGGTTCAGCAATATTGCGAACCAGAGTGGTCATAAGACGATCGGCCGCCTCAGCCATCTGATGATGTTTTTCGATGCCCTGAAGTTCGTCGAGCGTATCGTTCAGAATGTTCCCGAACAGCGGAACGGCGTCATGGACGCTGTTTGCGAAGATGTTCGCATCGTCCTTGATGAGCGCAGTCCAACCCGCTGGCTGAAGACCAATGCCGAGCACCAGTAGCGGGCCGCGCGCTTCGAAGCGGTAGGCGCCGAAAGTAGGCCCGAGCAGCGAGCATGCCGTCGCGGCCGTTTTTGATCCATCGCTGAAATTATAATCGGCCGAACCGCGCACCATGAAGCGAAGCTGGGGAAGATCCGCGCGCATCAGATCCACATGGTGTTTCACGTCGACGTGAAAAACATAGTAGGACGAAACGAAATTCCGCAGCAGCGGCGCAGGAACGAAATAACGCAACCCAATAGGCGTACCAACTAGCTGCACAACTGTCCCCTGTTGATGTGCGTCGCCGGGAGACGTCTAACATAAATCACGTTGCAGACGAAAGACTTCGCTGGTTAGCCAAAAAAAAGGCCCGGTGGAGCAAAGCTCGCCGGGCCTAGGAAAAGGCCTTCCAACGGGAAGTCCTTCGGGTCGCAGGGCGGCAATAGCGGGCGGCGCGATTTCCGTATTGGATAAAAACGACGTCGGCGTTGATCTAGGCGAAGGGTCTGATGCTTTGACCGCCCGCCCGGGCGCTGGCATAGCCCGCCTATGGCGCTTTACCCCCTGTTACGGCCCCTCTTGTTCAATCTGGATCCGGAACGGGCCCATGAGATGAGCCTCTTGGCTGTGCGTTCGCTGCCGTCGATGCGCCGTCCATCGGCTGAGGATCCCGCGCTCAAAACCAGCGTGGCAGGCGTGAATTTTCCCAATCCGATCGGGCTGGCGGCAGGCTATGACAAGAATGCCGAGGCGCCGGACAGCCTGCTTTCGCTGGGTTTTGGCTTTGTCGAGGTGGGCACGCTGACGCCGCTGCCGCAGGATGGCAACCCCCGTCCCCGTCTGTTCCGGCTTGAGGAGGATCGGGCGGTGATTAACCGCATGGGGTTCAACAATGGCGGTCAGCCGGCGGCGCTGGCGAGGCTCTCGCGACGTAAGCGCGCGGGCGTCTTGGGTGTGAACATTGGTGCCAATAAGGATTCCGATGATCGCGTTGCCGATTATGTCGCCGGGGTGCGCACGACGGCGGGGGTCGCGGATTATCTGACGATCAATATTTCCTCACCCAACACGCCCGGGCTGCGCGCGTTGCAGGACAAAGCTGCGCTCGAGGAATTGCTGTATCGTGTGGTGGCGGCCCGCGGCCTCGATATTCCGCCGATTTTCCTGAAAGTCGCGCCTGATTTGGAGCCCGCTGACATCGACGATATCGCGGCCGTCGCGATCGAACAGCGTATAGACGGGCTGATCGTGTCGAATACCACGATCAGCCGGCCGCGCTTGAATTCGCCGCAGCGCAAGGAAAGCGGCGGATTGTCGGGCGAGCCGCTGAAGGCTCTGGCTTTGCAGCGGCTGCGGGATTTCCGTGCCGCAACCGGGGGGAAACTGCCGTTGATCGGCGTCGGGGGCATCGGCAGCGCTGCGGACGCCTATGCGCGGATCCGGGCGGGCGCGAGCCTCGTGCAGCTCTATTCGGCGCTGGTGTATGAGGGGCCGGGTCTGGCGCGGCGGATCACACATGGCCTGAAAACATTGATGGAACGAGACGGCTTCGCCAATGTCGCGGCTGCCGTCGGCACCGAATAACCTGCGAGGCGCCCGCATGCTTGCCCGATTATTGGCCTTGCTCCTGATCGTCGCTCCGGCCGTCGCCCAGGCGGCAGGCGGTATCGTCACCGCCGCCAACCCTCTCGCTGCGGAGGCCGGGCGCGAAATATTGCACGAGGGCGGCACCGCCACCGATGCCGCCATGGCAGTGATGCTCGCGCTGACCGTCGTCGAGCCGCAATCCTCGGGGATCGGGGGAGGCGGCTTCCTAGTGCATTATGGCGGCCGCAGCGGGAAGACCGATACGATCGATGGGCGTGAGACCGCGCCTGCCAATGCGCGGCCGGATCGGTTCCTCAACGCGGACGGGACACCGATGGCCTTCACCCAGGCGGTGCCGGGCGGGTTGTCCGTTGGTGTGCCCGGTAACATTGCGCTGATGGCCAAGGCGCATGCCAAATGGGGCAAGCTGCCATGGGCCAGGTTGTTCGATCCCGCCATCCGGCTGGCCGAGCAGGGCTACACAGTCACCCCCATCCTGCAGGAGCGGCTTGCCGCCTATGAAAAAATCTGGGCCGAGTTTCCTGCGGCGCGGGCAATTTACTGGCAGGACGGGCATCCCAAAAAGGTTGGTGACCGGGTGGTCAATCCTGATCTGGGCAAGACCTTCCGGCTGATCGCTGCACAAGGCCCCGATGCTTTTTACAAGGGCGAGATCGGCCGGCAGGTGAGCGCTGCCGTGGCCCAATCGCCGCGAAACCCGAGCGCGCTCACCGCCGGCGATCTCGCCGCGTATAAAGCCATCGAGCGCGCCCCTGTGTGCGGATTCTATCGGACATGGCGGATATGCGGGATGGGCTCGCCATCGTCGGGGGCGACCACCATCCTCAGCATGCTTGGCATGCTCGAGCGGTTCGATCTCAAGACGCTGGGAAAGGATAGCCCCGTTGCATGGCATTTGATCGGCGAGGCCATGATGCTCGCCTATGCGGACCGCGATCTTTACATGGGCGACGGCGATTTCGTGAAGCTTCCGCTGCCGGGGCTGATCGACCGTGCCTATCTACGCGAGCGCGCGACGCTCATCTCGGTCGACCATGCCCGCAACGAATATTCTGCAGGCAAGCCGCCGGGCGCCGTGCGCGTCGGGATGACGGAGACGCCCGATGAACACGGCACCACCCATTTCGTGGTCCGCGACGGCGCCGGCGATATCGTCTCGATGACGTCGACGGTGGAAAGCGCCTTCGGCAGCCAGCTTATCGCCGGTGGCATGTTCCTCAATAATGAGTTGACCGATTTCAGCTTCGCGCCGCAAAAAGACGGCTTGCCGGTTCCGAACCGTGTCGAAGCGGGCAAGCGGCCGCTTTCCTCAATGGCGCCAACCATCGTCTATGATGCCAAGGGACGCGTGGTGCTGGCGCTCGGTTCAGCAGGTGGACGCCGCATCATCATGCATGTCGCCAAGACGCTGATCGGCGTTCTGGATTGGGGGCTTTCCGCGCAACAGGCGATCGCCCTGCCAAACATCTTCTTCAAGGATAATGCTCTGCTGGTCGAGAAGGGCAGCAGCCTCGAAGCAATGGCGCCGGCACTCACGCAACTCGGCCATGTCGTCTCGCCTGCAGTGCTCGATTCGAAGGTGAATGCGATCGAGCATATTAAAAACGGTTGGCGTGGCGCCGCCGATCCGCGTAGCGAGGGTGTAGCACTGGCCGAATAGAGCCGGAAAAACGGTCGCGGGAACGGGCATGCGCGCATTTGAGCATTTCCCCAATCTAGTCGCTATGTTCCTTGCACGTGCCAGGGAGGGTGGGGACAAACCATTCCTCTGGGCAAAGCACGACCACAGCTGGCAGCCGACGAGCTGGGCTGAAGCGGCCGCTCAGGTTGCTTCGCTGGCGGAAAGCCTGAAAGCGCTCGGATTGAAGCCAGGGGATCGGGTTATGCTGGTTTCCGAGAACCGGCCCGAATGGTGCATCGCCGATCTTGCTGTCATGGCGGCTGGCTGCGTGAGCGTGCCCACCTATACTACCAATACCGAGCGTGACCATCTCCACATTCTGGAAAACAGCGGCGCGCGGGCTGCATTTGTGTCGACGCCGAAGCTCGCACGCCAGTTCATGCCGGCGGCGATGCGCTCGTCTTGCTGCCGTCTCGTTATCGGGTTCGAGCCGCTACGCATCGGCCAGTCCGGCGACATCGATTTCGCGCTGTTCGCCGATCTTGCCGCGCGGCAAACGGCGGAGCCGATTGCGGCCGATTTCACGCGGGACGATCTGGCCTGCATCATTTACACGAGTGGAACAGGCGGCGCACCACGTGGCGTACGCCAGCATCATGGATCGATCCTCTCCAACGTCGAAGGCGCGCTGGACATCCTCGCAGGCGATTTCGGCTGGGACGACGAGGTATTTCTGAGTTTCCTGCCGGCGAGCCATGCCTATGAGCATACCGGCGGCCAGTTCCTGCCGATCGCCTTGGGCGGGCAAATCTATTATTCGGAGGGTCTGGAGAAGCTCGCGTCGAATATCGAGGAAGTGCGCCCGACGATCATGGTGGTCGTGCCGCGCCTCTTCGAAGTGCTGCGGCAGCGCATCCTGAAATCGATCGAGAAGCAAGGCCGCTCCGCCAATTATCTGTTCGAACGGGCGCTGGAAATTGGCGCGCGGGATTATGACGGCCGCAAGCGCTTGCGCGACTGGCCGATGGATCTTTTGCTCAATCGCACCATCCGTCCCAAGATCGCGGCGCGGTTCGGCGGCCGCATCAAGGCGATGGTTTCGGGGGGCGCGCCGCTCAATCCGGAGGTCGGCATCTTCTTTCACGCGCTCGGCCTTACCTTCCTGCAAGGCTATGGCCAGACCGAGGCGGGTCCGGTCATTTCCTGCAATCGTCCCAGCGCCGGGCTGCGCATGGATTCGGTGGGGCCGCCGCTCAAAAATGTCGAGATCCGGATCGCCGAGGATGGCGAGATCCTCGTGCGCGGGGAGCTTGTGATGCACGGCTATTGGCATAATCCGGAAGAGACCGATCGTGTCCTTAAGGATGGCTGGCTGCACACAGGCGATATCGGCTTTCTTGACGAAAAGGGGCGGCTCGCGATCACCGACCGCAAGAAGGACCTGATCGTCAACGACAAGGGCGACAATATCGCGCCCCAGCGAGTGGAAGGCATGCTGACGCTGGAGCACGAGATTGTTCAGGCGATGGTCCATGGCGATCGGCGGCCCTATCTGGTCGGGTTGATCGTGCCGGATCCGGAATGGATGAAGGAATGGGCGGCCGAGGCAGGCGTGGTGGCCGATCTATCGCTGCTTAAGACCAACCCGGCCTTCCACAAGGCGCTCGGCGTGGCGGTCGATCGCGTGAATGACGGGCTGTCGGTGATCGAGAAGGTCCGGCGCTTCATCATCGCGGACGAGCCGTTCACGATCGAGAACGAGCAGTTGACACCATCTTTGAAAATCAGGCGGCATGTGATCCGGAAAAACTACGTGGATCGGCTGGACGCGCTGTACCGGCGGGCGGAGTGACGTCCAAGCGCTGATCAAGCGCCCCAGTCGACGATGGTCCAGCCCCGCTGGTTGGCAAGCTTGCGGAGTTTCTCGTGCGCGTTGACCGCATAGGGCTCGTCGCACCATTCCAGCACCGGCGCATCCGAGGCATGATCGGAATAGAAGCGGATGCGCGCGTCGCGGCGGGCGATATGCTCGCGGTCCATCCAGGCAAGGATCATGCGGAGCTTGGCCGGGCCATAACAATTCTCACCATCGATCCGCGCAATGATTCGATCGTCGAGTCCGGTCAGGCTGTTGGTGGCGATCACATCGTCGAAGCCCAGCTTGCGGGCGATCGCCTCCGAATAGAGGCGATAGGATGCTGTCGCCATGACGAGCCGCCGGCCGGCCGCGCGATC
>CBFRWL010000027.1:0-15333 GCA_965727025.1 uncultured Sphingomonas sp. | reverse complement strand
CCTGCGAACGGCCCCGCCGGCGCGCTAACGCTTCATGAAGGCCAGCACTGCGCTTTCGAATGCGGCCTTCTGCTCGATCATCGCCCAGTGCCCGCACTTGGGGAACACGTGCAGTTCGGCGTTGGGGATCAGCCGCAGCGGCACCAGCGCGCCGTCCAGCGGGGTCACCCGGTCATCGCGACCCCACGCCAGGAAAACCGGCGCCTGGATCTTGGGCAGGTAGGCAAAATTCTGCACCGCGTCGGGGCCGGCCATCCCGGCCGCCCTCGCTGCCAGGTTCTCGCGTGAATAGATCTTGCGGTTGGTTTCCAGCGCTACGGGATCGGTGGCGGACTTGAAACGCAGGTCGACCAGTTCGTCGGTCACGATCGCCTTGTCATAGACCATCGATCGCAGCCAGCGGGTGATCTGCTCGCGCGTCGGCTGTTCCACGAACTCGGCCAGCCGCTCGATGCCTTCATAGGGGAACGGGTTGAAGACCGGCACGCCAACGCCGCCGATGCAGGTCAGCCGATCCACCCGATCGGGATGATCTGCGGCCAGCCGGGCGCAGATCAGGCCGCCGAACGAATTGCCGATGAACCGCGCCCGCGCGATGCCCAGCGCATCCATCAGCGCCATCACCGCGTCGATCGTCCCGGCGAAGGGATCGCCCTGAATGGGGCTGCTGTTGCCGTAGCCCGGCAGATCGGGGACGATGCACCGGAAATGCTCGGCAAACACCGGCACATTGCCCGCGAAGTTCATCCAGGCGGTCACACCCGGGCCCGATCCGTGCAGCATGAACAGCGGGTCGCCCTGTCCCACGTCATGGAATGCGATCTGCCCGCCGGCGTGGGGGACGGTCTTCTGTTCCTGGGCCATGTCCTGCTCCTCTCGCGTTGGGCCCGTCCGGGCCGCTCCTGCGGCCCGGACCAGCAAGCCGGACTTGCGTTCTTCAGCTGAGCGCCAGACCGACCATCTCGCCGTCGGCGCGCCATTTCCCAAGGTGCTGGATCAACATGTCCACGCCCCCGCCAAAGCCGCCGTTGCGCTTCAACACGGGCGAAACCTGCCCTTCATTGTTGAAATAGCTCGGCGTGCACTCGGCCCACACGCGCGTCATATTGATCGAAAGTTCCTCGTGGTAGGCAACCCACTCCGCCTCGGCCTCGGGTGTCGCTTCCACGATGCCGATGCCGCGCTCGCGGGCCTCGCTGACGACATAGGCGATGTGGTTGGCCTGCTCGTCCATCATGTGCGGGAAGTTCGAACCCCACGCGCTCTGTGTCGTGCTCACTACGAACATGTTGGGGAACTGGTTCACGTGGAAGCCGTGCATCGTGGTCGCGCCCTCCTTCCACTTCTCGTTCAGGCTCAGCCCGTCGCGACCAAACACCGGCATCGAAAAACCCGAATAGGGCGTGACGTCAAAGCCGGTGGCATAGACGATGCAATCCACGGGATATTCCATCCCGTTCACCACCAGCCCGTTCTCGGTGATCCGCTCCACCCCGCGGCCATCGGTGTCGACCAGCGTCACGTTGTGCCGGTTGAAGGTGGGCAGGTAATCGTCGTGGAAGCACGGCCGCTTGCACAGGCGGTTGTACCACGGCTTGAGCTTCTCGGCGGTGTCTTTGTCCTCGATGATCTCATCGACCCGCTTGCGCACCATTTCCATGATCGCAAAGTCGTTGAGCTGCGACATCTCGAACCACTCGGGCGAGCCGACGTCGGTGCGCTGGCACATCGTCTCGAAGGTCACGCGCGTCCAGGCGTCGTTGACCAGATCCTTGTCGGCGGGCAGGCCAGTGGTGACGAGGTTGAAGTTGTCCATGCGCTCGCGCTGCCAGCCCGGCTTGAGCGACTTGAACCATTCCGGATCGGTCGGATGGTCGTTGCGCTCGTTCACGGCCGAAGGCGTGCGCTGGAAAACGTAGAGCTCCTTGGCGCCGGCGCCGAGGTGCGGGACGCACTGGATCGCGGTGGCGCCGGTGCCGATGATGGCCACGCGCTTGTCGCCCAGCTTGTCCAGCGGCGCGCCGTTGCTGTCGCCGCCGGTATATTCATAGTCCCAGCGGCTGGTGTGGAAGGCGTGGCCCTTGAACGTCTCCACGCCGGGGATGCCCGGGAGCTTCGGATTCTGGTAGTGACCGGGACAGATCACCACGAAGCGCGCGGTGATGGTGTCGTTGCGGTCGGTCTCTATCCGCCAGCGGGAAATCGAATTGTCCCAGCGGAAGGCATGGATGCGGGTTTGGAACAGCGCGCGCTCATACAAGCCGAAGCGCTTGCCGATCATCTGCGAATACTCGTAGATTTCCGGACCGCGGGCATATTTCTCCGTTGGCATGTAGCCGGTTGATTCCAGCATCGGGAGGTAGATGTAGCTTTCCACGTCGCAGGCCGCGCCGGGGTATCGGTTCCAGTACCAGGTGCCGCCGAAGTCGCCGGCCTTCTCAATCAGCAGCAGGTCGTCAATGCCCGCCTCGCGGAGGCGGCCTGCCGCCAGCAGCGCGGCAAAGCCGCCGCCCATGATAAGCACTTCGACGTCCCTGGTGATGGGCTCGCGCTCGACGCGCGGCGTGTAGGGATCGTCCAGCCAGTGCGACGTGGTTTCATGCAGGTGGACGTACTGGTTGTTCCCGTCCGCGCGCAGGCGCTTGTCCCGTTCGGCGTTGTACTTGGCGCGCAGGGCTTCGGCGTCGAATTGCTGCCCACGGAAAGTCTGCTTCATCGGTTACTCCAGAAGATTGCCCGCAAGGCAGTCAATTTGCCTATTTCAGATAGCTCGCACCGCCCCTGCGGCAAGACCCGCGGCCTCAGCGCTTGATCTTCAGCCCGTCAGGGCTTTCCGACAGGTGGACCCGGTCGCCCATATTGGCGCGAAATCGATCTTCAAGTTCCCGCTGCACGGGCGGCAGATTGTTGGCCTGTTCGGCCGTGAACCGGTTGGTGATCGGCGAATAACAGGCGATGCCGAGGCTTCCCGGCTCGATCAGCGCACAGTCGGCAAGGGTGCCGCTCTGGGCCAGATGGCTGTCGAGGCTTTCGACCGCCACCATCGGATCGGCCACATGGAACACGGCCGAATACTGATAGCGCGGAATGGCGTCGATCAGCTGGATGTCCGCTGCCCGGTACAGCTCGCCGTCGATGAAGCCCGTAAGCTTCAGCAACCGCGGCGTATATTGTTCGCGGAACCAGCGAACGAATTCCTGATCCTTGCCGGCCTTGACGTTCATGCGCATGAGCAGGACGTGGCCGTCACGCGAATTGTAGGCCTCGACCGCGTTCTTCGTGCCGGCGGCGGGCACGTAGTAAAAGTCCTCCGCCTTGTCGATGCGCTGGGTCGAGGTGATCGGCAGCCGGTCGGTAAACGTATCGCGCACGTGGACGTCGATGTTTTCCTGGGTGTCGCCTACCTCGTAGATGCACAGCCAGGGCTGCTCGGGTCCGACCAGCCGTTCGTTGTAGCGCAGCTGCCAGCGCGAGAGCTTCCACCGCTGCACGGCGACACTCCCCTTGAACCGCATGGTGTCGTGACAGTGGATGTTGGTGTACCAGTCGTTGAACTCGTCTTCCTGCCCTTCGACGGCCTCGGTCATCACGATGAAGATGCTGGCCAGCGGGGGCGCCTTCGTCGGCGCTTTTTGCACCGTTTCCGCAAGGACTTCCTTTTCACTCGTCATCTTGATCTCCTGTGCGACGCAGGGCCCCGAAATGGCGCCATGCGGCAAGTCGGATTTCGCATATTGCGACGTTAGCCATACGGCCTCGTCCACTCAGACGATCCGGTGACAACCACCCGATGATCAAGGCCCTGCCGATTGGCCGGCCCCGAGATTGGCCTCAGAGCAGTTCGTCAAGGCGGCGCAACGGACGCTGCCCGTCCCAATCCTGTGCGGCCGTCTGCATCCTGTCGTAGAGCGAATAGATGAGCCCGGCCGAACCGACCATCTTCCGGGTCTCCAGCAACTCGATGAAGTGGCCCAGCCTGGCCCGGGCATCCACGAAGCCGAAGCGGATCCCTTCCCCCGCGATCCCGTGATAGATCATCTCCTCGCCGGCAGCGGCATAGCGCCTCGCTATGGCATCGAAATCCTCGTCGGTGCTGACATAGGTGTGGTGGAGCGCCTCGCGGCGGCCCTCCAGCACCATAGTGTAGCACGACTCCACGCCGGCGGGCGCCTCGATCACCTCGTATTGGAGGGTTCCAATATAACCGAACCCGACCTTGATCGGATCATAGCTGACCGGCTTGCCGTTCAGTACCAGATCGTGCTGCGGAAATTCCGCGAAATAGAACGGCCCCACGCGCTCGTTTGCGACGATGTCGCGCGCGGTCGCCTCGATGTCGTGGGTCGTATAGCAGACCTGGGTAACAGGCGGCATCGCGGTCTCCTTGGTACAATCTGAGCCTATTTGATCCCGCCCATGCAAATGTACTTGATCTCGAGATAGTCCTCTATGCCGTACTTGGAGCCTTCTCGGCCAAGCCCGCTCTCCTTGACACCGCCGAAGGGCGCGACCTCGGTCGAGATGAGACCGGTGTTGACGCCGACGATGCCGTACTCCAGCGCCTCCGCGACGCGCCATACCTTGCCGATGTCGCGCGCGAAGAAGTAGGACGCCAGCCCGAACCGGGTGTCGTTGGCCAGCGCAATCACCTCTTCCTCGGTCTCGAAGCGGAACACCGGGGCAAGCGGGGCGAAGGTCTCTTCCTCGGCCACGAGCATGGCGCGCGTGGCGCCGGTGGCAACGGTGGGCTGGAAGAAGGTGCCGCCAAGTTCCGACCGCGCGCCGCCGGCAACCAGCGTGCCGCCCTTGGCGAGGATGTCGGCGATGTGCTCCTCGATCTTGTCGAGCGCGCCCTGGTTGATCAGCGGGCCGATCTGCGTGCCCGGCGCATCGCCCGGCCCCACCTGCAGCGCGCGCACCGCATCGGCCAGCTTCGCCACGAAGGCATCGTGGATGCCCGACTGGACGTAAAGCCGGTTGGCGCAAACGCAGGTCTGCCCGGCGTTGCGGAACTTCGACTGGACGGCGCCCGCCACCGCGTCATCGAGATCGGCATCGTCGAACACGATGAACGGCGCATTGCCGCCCAATTCGAGGCTGAGCTTGGTGATGTGGCGCGCCGCCTTCTCCATCAGCTTCTGCCCGATCTCGGTCGAGCCTGTGAAGCTGATCTTGCGCACCACGGGATTGGTGCAGAAGGCGTCGGTGATCTCGGTCGCATTGCCGGTGATGCACGAGAGGATGCCCGGCGGCACGCCCGCTTCCTCGGCCAGGCGGCACAGCGCGAAGGCGGTGAGCGGCGTCGCACTCGCCGGCTTGACGATCATGGCGCAGCCCGCGGCCAATGCCGGCCCCGCCTTGCGGGTGATCATCGCCGCGGGGAAGTTCCACGGGGTGATGGCCGCGGTCACCCCGATCGGCTGCTTGACCACAACCAGCCGCATCGAAGGATCGTGCGCGGGGATGATGTCGCCATAGGCGCGCTTGCCCTCTTCGGCGAACCATTCGATGAAGCTGGCCGCATAGACAATCTCACCCCGCGCCTCGGCCAACGGCTTGCCCTGCTCCGCAGTCATGATCGCGGCCAGATCGTCGGCATGGGCGAGCATCAGATCGAACCAGCGGCGCAGCACCTGCGCACGCTGCTTCGCGGTGCGCGCCGCCCATTCAGGCATCGCAGCAGCCGCAGCAGCAGCAGCCTGCTCCACCGCTTCGCGACCGAGTGAGGGCACTTCGGCCAGAACAGCTCCGGTCGCCGGATTGCGCACCGCGAAAGTGCGCTCCGCCTCCACCCAGGCCCCGCCCACGAAGCAACGCGTTTCCAAAAGGTCAGGACGACCCAGTCCAATCAATCCCATCGTTCTTCCCGCAGTTTCATCGAATTTGTGGCTATCGCCAGGCCCCCGACTCGCCTCTTGGTCCTTTCGGATCGGCGACGCAATGGCCGGGAAAAAGGGGTGCGGGCTGTTTCAGTCCGGACGGTCAATCCGCGCGTTGCCCATTTTCAGGCCAAGGACTCTAAACGAGATATCCTCTTCCCCGCGCAGCCCCGGCAGGAACGACGCCCGATCGACGAAGGATCCGGTATTCGGGATGGTGATGGCCCATTCCTGGATGCAGCGGCGGTCCTTGATGCGCCACACCCCGTCGCGCCGCTCGATCACATCGACGTAGCGACCGACCTGCAGGTCGAGCATCTCCGCACCATCCTGGTCGCGGGTGAGCGAGGCGAAGTAGTAGGTTTCGACGCCCGCGCTGTCTCCGTCGACCTTGATGCGCGATTGGCCGAGGTGATGGGTGCAGCTGGTCCAGTACTGGTCGAGCGAGGCGATGCAATCGGTGGCGAACTGCCAGCCGGAACCGGCAATCGGCCCGTGGTGATCGTAGCTGTCCTCCCAATAGCAATCCTTCGTGCCTTCCAGATCGCAGCGGTCGCATGCGTGGACATAGGCTTCAATCAATTCGCGGATCTCGAAATGATCCAGCATTCGCTGCACTCGCGCGTCCATACCGCTCTCCCAAACCATGATGTTCGCGTCGGAAAATGCCGACAGGCTATGCCGTTGAGGTTCGCCCGCGGGCATGGTTATCGCATCGTCCAAACGGACACAGATGGCTGAGCCATTGGGCCGGGACGTCCGTCAAGACGATGCAGGGAACGCCGGTAGACGCCACGTCGGGAAGACCGCGCGCAATCCGAGCGCACGCAACCCGCCGCGCAGAAACGGAAAGACCAGAACCAATGTCCACCAGCGAAGAGATACGCCTGAAGATTGCCGCCTATATCAAGGCGTTCAATGCGCGCGACATCGACGCGGTGGCGGCGATGTATGCCGAGGACGCGACGCTGGAGGATCCTGTCGGTTCGGAGGTGAAGCACGGCCGGGAAGAAATCCGGGCCTTCTACGAGCAGTATCGCGACCAGCCTTCATTCCTGCAGCTGACCGGAGACTTCCGCTTCCCCGAAGGCGGCGTGGCGTTTTCGTTCTATTGCTACATGGGCGATCCTGCGGCGCCAATGATCGTGGAAGTGACCGACACGTTCCGCTTCGACGAGAACGGCCAGGTCAAGGAAATGCGCGCCTTCTGGGGCATGCCCAACGTGCTGGGGGTGAACACCCGACCGCCTTCGGCCGGGCTGCAGCAGCCGCTGGCCGGACAGGTAGTGCTGCTGACCGGCGGTGGGGCACGGGCGCTGGCCTGCTGCCACGCCGTTGCCGCGAGCGGAGCGACCGTCATTGTAGCCGCACCTGCCGGCGAAGCCGAGGCGATCGCCGCTCAGGTGCGCGATGCCGGCGCTCGGGCCATTGCCCTGCCTGGCACAAGTGGCGAAACGGCGGACCTGCTGGCCCAGGCGCGCGCGCTGCGCGGCAGGCTGGACGCCTTCGTGGACCTGGCGGGCGACCATTCCGCCTCAGTCGGCGCGGACCTGCCGGCCCGCACGATCACGATCGCAGGACCGCGCGATACCCGTGACAGGCGGCCCGCCGGCACAGCGCAAGAGGCCGGCGACCGGATCATCGCGCCCGATAGCGTGCCTGCCGAGATGGTGGCGGAAACGGTGCGCTGGCTGTGCGTTCCCGTGGCGGGGACGCCCCGCAGCCCGGTGACAGTAGACCTGTCGGCCGCCTGAGGCGACGCACAGGCCGCGTTCAGGCAGCGCCCAGCGGACGAAGCATCCGGCGCAGTTCGGCAACCAGCTCCCCAGGGCTGTCCTGCCCCGGGAAGTGGCCTCGGCCTGCCTGAACATAGCCCGCGACATCGTAGCCCCGTTCCAACCAGCAGCGCGGCACCGGCAGGAAGAGATCCTCTGGCGGGAGCATGAAGGTTGCGGGCACCTTTGCCTTGCCGGTGCGGGGCGTCATGGCCGAATCGAGGTACATGTAGAGCCAGCTGGGAGCGAGCGAGCCCCCTCGCCAGTAAAGCATGATGTTGGCCAGCAGGGCGTCCAGCGGGAACGGCGGGTCGTCACGGGAGCCGGGTACGGTCCAGCCCTGGTACTTTTCCACGATCCACGCAGCGAGGCCGATCGGCGAATCCGTCTGCGCATAGGCAAGGGTCTGCGGCTTGGTGGCCTGGATCGCCTGATAGCCGGTTTCGGTCTTCAGGGCGGTTTGCAGCTGGCCCAGCCATTCCTGCTCTTCGGGCTTCAGTTCGGGTCCGGCCGAAAGATCGGGGGACATGCCAGCAGTGGTGATCATGATTCCGGCCAAGCGTTCGGGATGATCGAACGCCAAATTCGCGGTGATCAGGCTCCCCCAGTCGCTACCATAGGCGACGTAGCGATCGACCCGGAAGGCATTGACCATCAGGGAGGACCACAGCCCGGTGATTTCGAGCGGGGAGTACGGACGGCTCGGAGCGGGAGACAGGCCATAGCCAGGCAGGCTGGGCACGATGACGGTGAAGGCGTCTTCGGCCCGCCCGCCGTGGCGTTCCGGGTGGGCCAGCAGGTCGATGACGTCGATGAATTCGAGGAAAGTGCCCGGCCAGCCTGGGGTCATCATCAAGGGAACCGGGTTGTCGCCCGAGCCCTGTTCGACAAGGACGTGGATCTGCACGCCCTGCACATCAACCATCCGGTTGTCGAAGGCGTTGATACGATCGACCCAGTGCTTCCAGTCGAATGCGTCGAGCCAGTGCCGACGCAGCCGGCGCATGTAGGAAAGCGGAGTACCCGTGGTCCAATCCTCGCCCGCCTGTTCCCGGGGGAAACGGGCATTCTCAACACGCATGCGCACGTCGGCAATCATTGCTTCGTCGAGCTCGAGCTCGAACGGCGTGCCGGGAAGGGTAGACATTCGCAACGATCCTCCTCGTCTGTTGCATCCAGGCCGCGGTGGGCTGAAGGTCGATACAACCTAGGGCCTGCCCCACGCCGCCAATTCGTCCGAACGGGTGGAACGGCCCGCCACCGCTGGAGCGTACAGTCTCGGCCTAGGCCACACGGACGATTGCGGCATGGCGCGGAACGCGCATCGTGGCAGCCGGACGGGAACGCCACATTTCGGGAGGATGAGCCGATGCATCAGATCGCGGCCGATGATTTCATTGCCATCTACAACCTGATGGGCCGCTATGGCCACATCATGGACGAATGTTCCGCCGCCGGCGGCCCGTGGGAGCGGCTTGGCGAGATCTTCACGCCCGAGGCGGTGTTCGAAGTGGAGCCCTATGGCGTGCGGCTGAATAGCCTGCGCGAGTTGCAGGACGCCTGGGCCGCCGCGGTGCACCCGTGGGGCCATCACGTGACCAACCTGGTGATCGAGCCCGACGGGCCGGACGGAGCCCGCTGCGATTCCAAAATCGTGATCGTGCTCGCCGACGCCCGAACAATGACCGGGGTCTATCGTGACCGGTTGACCCGCACGACCGCCGGGTGGCGGATCGCGCATCGCCATTGTGTCATGCGGCTGATCGATCCCGAAGCGCCTGCGCCAGCCATGTGATCCGGGAGCCCGGACAGACTGAATATCGGACCGTCCTTCCTATCGATGAGCAAAGACAATCCTGCCGCCCCACACCCACCGGGCGGCAGAAGCATGGTGGAGAGGCAACAAATGACCGACGCGGAAAAGATCGACGGACTGTGCAAGACGGTGGAAGCCCTGCAGGCCCAAGTGCAGCACCTGCGCGACCGCATGGAAGTGCGCGATGTGGCGATACGCTTAGCGCGCGGGGACGACCGGCTGGACAAGGACATCCTGTTCACCGCCTATGCCGACGATGCGATCGACGATCACCTGGGCTTCTGCGGCAGCCGCGAGGAGTTTTTCGAATGGATTTGGGATTCGCATAAGCGGTCCATCGAAACCACGCTGCACCATACGACCAACCAGACTTGCGAGTTCATCGACGCGGACACGGCGATGACGGAGACCTACTGGATCTTCACCGGCCCGCTGCTGGACGGCAGCAACTCGATCGCGTTCGGCCGCTATCTTGACCGGGTGGAGCGGCGGCCGGAAGGTTGGCGGATCGCCTTCCGCTATGCAACGATCGATGGCTGCTGCAACATTCCAGGTGCTCCGATCCCGTTCCAGTGGGCGCCGGATCGCTTCGCCAACGGCGTACCCAGCCAGACGCGCGAGGATCCGTCCTATCGCCGTCCGTTCGTGAACCTGCGCGAACGCTTCGTGCCGCCGGACGGCATCGATTATGACACGGTCCGCGACCTCGCGACCTATTCCCGAGGTCCGCACCCGGCGGGCTGAAGGCAGTCCGGATCTTCGTCGGGGGCCGAGCGATCCGCCTCCGCTATTCGTGCGGGCGAACTCATCCGGATGCAGGTGAAGGCACGGTGTGACGAGGCGACCGCATTGGGATCGCCGCCCTCGACCATTTCCTCCAGCTCGTCCGATTTGCCGGCGGTCTCCGGCAGGAAGCAGCCGGCAAAGGAAGACACATCAAGGTCCGCTGCGTCAGATATCGGGGCGGCCGGCAGGCCACTTGTTGTAGGCCCACATGTCGTCGGTGGCCCAGGTCATTTCCACATAGTGGCCGAGTTGGGCGCGGAAATCGACGTAGCTGAACACGAAGCCGGGGACCTCCCCGCTCATCAGCAGGGGCAGGTCAGTGGCGGCCACGGCGGCCTCTAGCTCTTCACGCGAGGAGCGGCGCACCGCAATGTGGTGGAACCGCGGCGTCCAATCCGAAATGTCTGCGGCCAGCGCATCGCTATAGAGTTCGCGCGTATCGTCGTTGAGCGGCTGGATCAGTTCGATCTGGACCCCGCTGGACCAGCCAAGGGTCATTCGGGCCTTGTAGGCCTTGCCCCCGCGCGGGGTGGTGACCGCAACGTCCGCCGGGTCAAAAACTACCCAGTCGTCGATGCCGAGCGTGGCGGACACGCTGTCCTTCGCGCGGTCCAAATCGTGAGTGACGTACCCGTTCTGGTAATAGCCCTTCAGAAACATCCCTCTGTTCCCTTCAAATGGATCTGGGCGCGACCATGGCGCACGATCGCTTATTCATGCAGGCCGCCGCTGACGATCGGCGCTGCGCCCGCGAGCGCGGTCCAGCCTTCGGCCTCGAGCCGGGCCAGCGGGAGGCGCCAGACAGCAAGTTCGGGCGGGGCGCCGTCGGGCCGGATGAGCCGCAGGCTCCAGCCGCCGTGGACATGGCCGAAGAGATCGACCCAGTTGCAATCGAGACCTGGATCGCGGTGGGAAATCACGGCGCGGACCAGTCCTTCGGCCTCATACCGAACGCGGTATTTCTGCAGGTAGCCCTGCCCGTCCTCGTAGTTGTCGAAGTTTTCCTGCCACATATTGCACAGCTGCAGGATCCAATAGTCGCACGCCCCCGGCGTGAACTCGACGACCAGCGCCTCGTCCTCACCGCATTCCCAGGTACCGAAGCCGTGGTGGCGATCGGCCACGCCGCCGTTGGCGAGATAGAAGGCGAGATCGAAGAACACGCGGTTGGTGCTGCGGCGGCGGTAATCCAGCCACCAGCGCTTGACCAGTTCGGCATAGCCGAACACGATCTGTCCCGCACGGGCAAGCCCGCCGCTGAGCTCACTGGCAAGGAGGGGGCGCGGCTTGCCGCCATCGAGACGTTCGATCCGCATGGTCGGCGCGATCGACTCTTCACGCAGGTGATAGAGCGTGCGGACAAGGACGCCCTTGGTGGAATCCTTGATCGGCAGCCAGTTCCTTGCTTCGGCCGGGCGTTCACGACTGCAGACGATGGTGAAATCGCCGTTGTCCTCGAAATGCATTGCATCACTGCCGAGGAAGGCGGTGGCGTTCATCACCGCGGGATCGAACTCGGCAAGCCCCGCCGCGCCGGAAGGCGCCCAGTCCCGCGCGCCATGGTCCTCGGGGAATCCGCCTTCCCACGCGACCATCACGATGTAGGGCACGGTGCCGCGATTTCCGGTGATGCGGTAATCGTGCACACCATCGAAAAACTCGGCGATCAGGTGGTCCTGATCCGGCGACTGGAAATTGATGGCGTGGCGCCACGGCACCTCAATCAGGCGGGGGCGTTCGGGCTCGGAATTCTCGACGTAGCGGTGAAGGCCGTGGCGGGTGAGGCGAGTGAGGAAGCGGTACCATTCGACGCGGTCGAGCTCGGTCACTTCGCTTCCCAGCTGCTCGACGACATCGCCGGCGGCCTGGAGCACGGCGAGAAAATCGCGCCATGCCGCGCCGCCGAGCAGCCGTTCACCCGCCATTTCCCTGATCCTCGCGTCCATTTGCGCCTCTCCAGCCGCGGGGATGGGGTGCGGCGAGGAGCATTGCTAATACTGCGACGGGGGAGTCGAATAGTCCAATCGGACGGTCCAATTTTGCGGCGTGCGCCTACTGATCGGTCGCGGGAGTATGCTGCGCGGAAGCAGGCCGGAAAGGCGAAATGGATGTCCTACAGCACCGAGGCCAGCCTGACCCTTTCAGGCGGGACGGCGGAAATCCGCAACTATCATTGGCGCGAGCCGCTGGACGAGGCGTTCTGCGATGATATACCGGTGTTCAGCCTGTCGCTCTCACCGGTGCCGCAGGGATCGCAGGCGCGCTTCCCCCAGTTCCGCAGCCATAGCACCTTTCGCCCGGTCGGCCGGCTGCTGTTCAGGCCCGCCGGCGCGCCGATGCAGTGCGTGAACGCGGGCGGCATGCAACGCCTGCTGATGTATTCGCCGGAGCGCCGACTGCAAGGGATCGACAACGCCGAGCCATCGCTTGCACTGCGCAGCCCGGCCGTGGCCGCGATGATGCACAAGCTGGCGGCAGAGCTGGCTCTTCCCGGCTTTGCCCGCGAGGCGATGGCTGAAGCGCTGATGACGATGATCGCGGTCGAGTTCATACGTGGGACCGGGCCGGATGGCGCGTCCACGCGGGCGCAGGGCGGGTTGGCGCCGTGGCAACTCAAGCGGATCGAGGACGCAGTCAATGGCTTCGAGGCCGCTGCACCGACGGTATCCGGGCTGGCCGAGATGGTGGGGGTTTCCCCCCGGCACCTGCTCCGCGCCTTTCGCGCCAGCCGCGGCATGTCGGTCGCTGCGTTTATCGCAAGAGCGCGCATGCAGCGGGCGTGCGCCTTGATCGACGAGGGGGCGATATCGCTCCAACAGGTGGCGAACCGGTGCGGGTTCGAAACGTCCGGCGGCTTTTCCACCGCCTTCGCGCGTGAGGTGGGCTGCACCCCGCAGGCCTACCGCATGCTGGACCGCATTTCGCGTCCGACATGGCCGCGGATGACCGATCCGACGAACTGACAGGCCTTCGCCGGCTGGTCGATTTGGATCAGTAGCCGGGAAATCGAACCAACTGGGAGAGATTGCCGTGGAACTACCATCGGTCTGTACGTTCGACTATTCGGGCCGCACCGTCCTGGTCACCGGCGGCACCGCCGGCATCGGCCTGGCCATCGCCCAAGCCTATCGCGCGGCCGGCGCAGGCGTCTATATCACCGGGCGCAAGGACAGCCTTGGCGAATATGGCCCCGAGCTTGCCGGCTTCGGATACTTCCGCATGCGCGCCAACGACGCGCAGGACATCGCGGCCATCGCCGCAGGATTGCCGGTGCTGGACGTGCTGGTGAACAATGCGGGTGAATCGCACCCGGGCGGCTTCGACGCACGCTTCGAGCCCGACGTGTTCGAGCTGACGGTGGGCGTGATCCTGTTCGGCCCCTATCGCCTGAGCCATGCGCTGCATGGCGCGCTGAAGCAGAGCACGATACGCGCAGGGGCGAGCGTGGTGAATATGGCCAGCCTATCCTCCTTCTTCGGGATGGACGCGGTGCCCGGCTATGGTGCCGCGAAGGCGGCGATCGTGCAGCTGACCAAGACACTGGCGATAGCGTGGCAGCCGGACAACATCCGCGTCAACGCGATCGCACCTGGCAATGTCCGCACCCGCATCTTCGACAGGGTGGCGGACATGCCCGAGGTGACCGACCCCCTCCTTTCACGCACCCCGATGAAGCGCTTTGGCGAGCCGGAGGAAATGGCCGGGCCAGTGCTGTTCCTGACCAGCCCGGAAGCCAGCTTCGTGACCGGCCAGACCATTCCGGTCTGTGGAGGCTATTCCATTTTCTGAGACTGGACCCGGATTTCAAAAGGAAGTCAGATGCGTATCGAAGACCTCGCCAATCCGGTCCAGACGCCTGCCGCGCAAGGGGCCATCGACGCATCAGCCGGCGTCGTATCGGAAATGACGGTTGAATCCGTGCTGGCCGAGGCCCGCGCCGCCACCGGGCTGGACGACTTCGGCGAGATGGATTTCGTAGGCCGCCTGGAGCTGATGCTGCGCAGCGCCGACGAGGACGCGATGAACGGTATGGGCCGCATGCTGTTCCGCAACGATATGGTCCGCTATGCATCCAATCGCCTGCGGGTCGAAGATCTGGTCCGGCGGCATCCCAAAATTCTCGAGATCGAGATCGATCGCCCGATCATCATCCTCGGCATGCCGCGCACGGGGACGACGCACCTCGTCAACATGATCGCGACCGACAGGCGGCTGCGCTCGATGCCGTATTGGGAATCGTTGCATCCGGTTCCCGATCCTACCAGGCCGGACACGCGCCTTGCCGAGGCGGAAGCGGGCTGGGCGGGGCTCGACGCGATCCTGCCGATGCAGAAAAACGTGCATGAGCTCAGCCCGCAACACATCCATGAGGAGATCGAACTGCAAATGCTCGATTTCTCGTCTTACATGATCGAGTGGACATCGCGGCCCTACCGCTGGCGCGACTGGTACCTGAACAATGACCAGACCTCCAGCTATCTCTACCTGCGCAAGGTGATCCAGGTGCTGACCTTCCTGAAGGGTCCCAACCGCTGGGTCCTCAAGTCCCCGGGCCACCTGGAGCAGATGGGCCCGCTGATGACTGCCTTCCCGGATGCGACCGTGGTGATGACCCACCGCGACCCGGCCGCGGTGATCGCTTCGTGCCTGACGATGAACACCTACATCGATCGCCTGCGCCGCCTGAAGGTCAACCCGGCCGAGGTCGCCAACTACTGGGTCGACCGGATCGATCACCTGCTGCGCTGCTGCGTGCGGGATCGCGACAGCCTGCCGGCGGACCGGTCGATCGATGTTCGCTTCCGCGAATACATGGCAGACCAAATGGGCACCGCCGAACGTATTTATAAAATGGCCGGGCTGGAGATGACCGACGAGGCGCGCGGTTCCATGCAAGCCTACCTCGACAGCCATTCCCGCGATCGACACGGTCAGCTCGAGTACGATCTCAAGGGCGATTTCGGCCTCGATCCGGACGACCTTCGCAAGCGTTTCGCCTTCTACATGGAGCGGTTCGGTATCACCGCCGACCTCAAGTGAAAGACTGACAGGATGAGCGAAGTCCTTGCTGGAAGAG
>CBFRWL010000026.1:0-15348 GCA_965727025.1 uncultured Sphingomonas sp. | reverse complement strand
TCAGCCTGCGCGATCCGGCTGAGCAGGCGGCCTTTGCCGCGCTGAAGCTCGACGCCGCCGTGGTCGCGGCTTACGGCCTGATCTTGCCCGTCGCGATTCTGGACGCTCCACGGCTTGGCTGCTTCAATATCCATGCGTCGCTGCTCCCGCGCTGGCGCGGCGCCGCGCCGGTCGTGCGGGCGATCCTCGCCGGCGACGAAGAGACCGGCGTCACCATCATGAAGATGGACAAGGGCCTCGATACCGGCCCGATGCTTGCGACGCTGGGGACACCGATCGATCACAAGACGGGCGGCGAGCTTACTGAAGAACTGTCGGAGAAAGGCGCCCGCTTGATGGTGGAGGTGCTGGCGGACCTTGGCGCATACCCCGCGACCCTTCAGCCCGATGCCGGTGTCACCTATGCTGCCAAGATCGAAAAGGCCGAAGCTCGCCTCGATTTCCGCCAATCGGCCGAACAGGTTGAACGGCAGGTCCGTGCCTTCAATCCTGCGCCGGGCGCTTTCTTCGAGATAAGGGGCGAGCGGGTCCGCGTGCTGCGCGCTGACATTGTTGCTGCTCATCCTCGCCGGAACGGCGTTGAAGAGGCAGGAGTGGTGTTGGACTCCCAGCTCATAATTGCGTGCGGCGAAGGGGCGATCCGTCTGATCTTGGTCCAGCGCGCCGGGCGCGCCGCCATGAGCGCTGCCGAGCTGCTGCGGGGCTTCGCGATCCCGCCGGGCACATGCCTCGCATGACTCGTTTCCGGCTGACGGTGGAATATGACGGCCGTCCGTTCATGGGCTGGCAGCGTCAGGCGCATGGCCCCAGCGTTCAGCAGGCGATCGAAGAAGCGATCGCGTCGGTGACCGGCGAGGATGTCACGCTCCACGCGGCCGGGCGAACTGACGCTGGCGTACACGGGCTGGCGATGACTGCGCATGCCGACATCACCCGCGCGATAACGCCGTTTCGGCTGGGCGAGGCCATCAACGCCCGCCTGCGTCCGCAGCCGGTAGCGATCATTGGCTGCGAGACGGCGCCCGACGACTGGCATGCCCGCTTCTCCTGCATCGGCCGGCATTATCGCTACCGCATCGTCAATCGCCGCGCGCCGCTGACGCTCGATCAAGGGCTTGCCTGGCGCGTCACGCCGCGGCTGGACGCGGAGGCCATGCATGCCGCCGCGCAATGCCTCGTCGGGCTGCATGATTTCACGACGTTCCGTTCGGTGCAGTGCCAAGCGAAAAGCGCGGTGAAAACGCTCGATCGCTTGTCGGTGCGCCGCCAAGCCCAAGAAGTGATCATCGAAGCGAGCGCTCGCAGCTTCCTTCACCATCAGGTCCGCTCAATGGTCGGCTGCCTGGCACTCGTCGGCCACGGCAAATGGGGTGCCGACGATCTGGCGGCGGCGCTGGCGGCGCGGGACCGCGCGGCGTTAGGGCTGAATGCACCGCCCGACGGCCTTTATTTCATCGCCGCGGACTATTGAGGGGCAACGTCGGCGTCGACCGGGCGCCAACAGCTTATGTCTAGAAATCGTCGGCGACATCCATGAGTTTGGTCAAGCGTTTCGGTGCAGCACGGCGCCAGCTTTTGGCCAGCCATTGCTCGATATGCGCCCAATCCACCGGCGGGCGGTCCAAGCGAATGCCGATCCAGCCGGCAGGCCCGAGATAGGCAGGACGATAATAGAGATCGGGATCGCTCTCGATCAGCATCGCCTGCTCTTCCTCGCCGCTGGTCCGGACCAGTGCGGCGGTAATGCCGTCGCCATGATGGTTGTGCTGGAAATAGGCGAACATCTTCCCGGCCTCGACGCCAAAAGCCTGCGCGCCGTGCGATGTTTTCTCATAGCTTTGAGGAAGTTGTAGTGCGAGGCTGCGAAGCCGTTCGAGCAGCGCGGCGGGTCGCTTTTCCGCAGTTACGAATTCGGCCAGCGCGCGCGGGTAAAGCTGGTGCTCAGCGATCAGGATGCGCGCGGCGAGCGTGTCCGCGCTATCGTCCGGCAGAACCGCGACTTCGGTTTGGCCAAGGACAGGGCCATCGTCGAGCTCGGCTGTCACGATATGAACCGAGCAGCCGGCGACCCGGTCGCCCGCATCGATCGCTCGCTGATGTGTATCGAGGCCTTTATATTTGGGCAGGAGCGAGGGATGGATATTGAGCATTCGCCCGGCCCATCGCTCGACGAATTGCGGCGAAAGCAGCCGCATATAACCGGCCAGCGCGACATACTCCGCACCCGCCCGGCGCAACTCGGCATCGATGATCGTATCGAATTCGGCGCGCTTCATTCCCTTGTGGGACAGGCCGAAGGTCGCAACGCCCTCGGCTTCGGCAAGCTTCAGCCCCGGCGCCTGGGGATCATTGGCGGCAACCAGCGCGATTTCATAAGGGCAGTCGGGGTGCTTCGCGGCATAGAGAAGCGCGGCCATGTTCGATCCGCGCCCTGAGATGAGTACCCCAACTTTCGCCCGAGCTATGCCCTTCATGCCCCTCTCCCTTGGGGAGAAGGCCAGGGTGAGGGGATCCGGAAGAGAAAGGAAAAACCTGAGAGCTGAGCGTGAAATACCCTCACCCAACCCTCTCCCCAAGGGAGAGGGCTTTCGAGGAAGTGCCTAGCCATGATGCGTCGCCGACCATGGCTGTCGGGCACTCCACGTCTCTGGACCTCCAGCGACAGTGCAGCCTTTCCGCCCTGACCGAATATCGCCAATCTGAAAGACTCGTTCCCCGGCTGCTTCAAGATCCGCCGTCACATGCTCCACCTCGGCAGGCGCCACCACGACTGCCATCCCGACCCCGCAGTTGAACGTCCTTGCCATTTCCTCCGGCTCGATATGTCCCTGCGCCTGAAGGAACGCCATCAGCCGCGGCTGCTCCCAAGCTCCCGCATCGACCCAGGCATGCAGCCCTTCGGGAAGCACGCGCGGGATGTTTTCGAGCAGGCCGCCGCCGGTGATATGCGCCAGCGCATGAACATGCCCGCCGCGAATGAGCGGCAGCAGCGACTTCACGTAGATCCGCGTGGGCGCCATCAGCGCTTCGATCAGAAGGATATCCTGGTCGAACAGGGCAGGGCGGTCGAGCTTCCACCCCTTGTCGGCGGCGAGCTTGCGAACCAGCGAATAGCCGTTCGAATGCACGCCGGAGGAGGCGAGGCCGAGAATGATATCGCCTTCCTGCACTCTGTTGCCGACCAGCGCCTGATCGCGTTCGACCGCCCCGACGCAAAAGCCGGCGAGGTCATAATCGCCCTCGGCATACATGCCCGGCATCTCGGCGGTCTCGCCGCCGATCAGCGCGCAGCCGGCGATGCGGCAGCCTTCGGCGATGCCCGCGATCACGCGCTCGGCGACGGCGTTATCGAGCTTGCCGGTTGCAAAATAGTCAAGGAAAAACAATGGCTCGGCGCCTTGAACGATCAGATCGTTCGCACACATCGCGACCAGATCGATGCCGACGCCATCATGTCGCCCGCTCTCGATCGCCAGCTTGAGTTTCGTGCCGACACCGTCATTGGCGGCCACGAGCAACGGATCCTTATAGCCGGCGGCCTTGAGGTCGAAGAAGCCGCCGAAGCCGCCCAATTCCGCATCGGCGCCGGGGCGGCGGGTGCTTTTCGCCAGCGGCCCGATCGCCTTTACCAGCGCGTTGCCCGCCGCGATCGACACGCCGGCTTGCGCGTAGCTGTAGGAGGTTTGTTCGCCCTGTTTTTCGCTCATGCCCAGCGCCTAGCCATATCGGGCTTGGATTTCCACGCCCAACTCGCCAAAAGGCGCTCGTGACGCTCGCTTTACCTGCCAGGATACGCCCGGTCCCATCGCTGCTTCTCCTGCTGGCCGTCTTTGGCGGCGGCGCTGCGGTGCTGCGCGCCCAGCTTGAAGGCGGCGATCGCGGCATCCCGCCGATCGATAGCTCGAGCAGCTACGAAGTTGGCGGCATCAATGTCGATGTGGTCGCGCATGATGGAGAGCAGGCGCGCCAGGCGGCGTGGCGGATCGCGCAGCGCAAGGCCTGGCAGATGCTATGGGGGCGCATGAACGGCGGGCGGGGCGGAGCACCTGCGCTTGGCGATTCGACGCTTGGCACGATCGTGTCGGGCATTGTCGTCGAACAGGAGCAGATCAGCGCCAAGCGCTATATCGGCCGGCTCGGCGTCTTGTTCGATCGCACGCGTGCCGGCCAGTTGCTCGGCGGCTCGGGCCAGACCCTGCGCTCCCAGCCGATGCTGATGATTCCGATCCAGATCTCCGGCGGCACGCCGACCAGCTTCGAGCTGCGCAATCCCTGGCAGGCGGCTTGGGCGCGATTCCGCACCGGCAACAGTCCGGTCGATTATGTGCGGCCGACCGGCGCCGGCGTTGATCCCCTGCTGCTCAATATCGGGCAGGCCTATCGGCCCGGCCGCGGATGGTGGCGCATGCTGCTGGACCAATATGGGGCAGCTGACGTGCTGGTGCCCGAGGTGATTCTGCACCGGCAATGGCCGGGCGGTCCGGTGGTCGGGCAGTTTTTCGCGCGGCACGGGCCTGATCACAAGCTGCTTGGCTCCTTTGTGCTGAGTGCATCGAATGGCGATCGCGAGGGCCTGGCCGCCCTGCTCGACAAGGGCGTGGAACGGATCGACGCCATCTATGTCGATGCTCTGCGCAGCGGGCGCCTTCAAGCCGATCCGTCGCTTGAGGTTGAAGAGGCGGAGCCCAGCGAAGAAGACGCTACCTCGCTTGACGAAGCGGTCGCGCAAGTCATCGACGAGACGCCGGCTGCGACCTTCACGATCCAGGTGGAGACGCCGGATGCGGGCGCGCTCAATCAGGCTGAGACAGCGGTGCGGGAGATTCCCGGCGTTCGCAACTCCGCGACCACCAGCCTCGCGCTGGGCGGGATTTCCGTCATCCGCGTGAGCTTCACCGGCGATATCAACTTGCTAAAAACAGCGCTCAGCGCTCGTGGCTGGACGGTGGAGGCGGGCACGGACACGCTGCGCATCCGACGTGCGCCAGGCGCGGCGCCTCCCGCACCCCCGGCGCCATGACCCAGCTCGCGCTGCCGCTCGATTGGCCGGCGGCCGAGACCGAAGGCGACTTCATCGTTACGCCGGCCAATGCGGATGCCGTCCGCCACCTCGGGCACTGGGCGTTATGGCCGGTGATGGCCACCGTGCTCACAGGTCCGCGAAAATCGGGGCGTAGCTTTCTCGGCCGGATTTTCGCCGCGCGCTCGGGCGCAACCTTGTTCGATGGCGGGGAACAGGCTGACGAGGAGCAGCTCTTTCATGCCTGGAATCGTGCCCTTTCCGAGCGGCGCCCGCTGCTGATCATAGCCGACACGCCCTGCAGCCAATGGGACATTGCGCTTCCCGACCTGCGATCCCGCCTCGCCGCCACGCCACATGTCGCGATCGGGCCGCCCGACGATCTGTTGATCCCCGCCCTGCTTGAGCGGCTCCTCGCTGCGCGCGCGGTCTCGATTGGCGCTGAGGTTCCCGATTGGATCGCGCGGCGTATCGAACGCACCTATGTCGCCGTTCATCGCGCGGTGGATGCGCTCGATCAGGCGGCATGGTCGACGCGCCGCAGGATCGGTGTCGCGGTCGCGCGCGACGCACTGATCAAATCCAATGTCATCGAAGATTCATCAATCTTCGAGTAAGACGTGTAACATGGAGCCAATCTCGCCTGTACAGTCACTTGACGACGATGATATTATCGGCACGCCGACCGCCGCGCCTTCGGGCTTACAGAACCGGTATTTCAACCGCGAGCTGAGTTGGCTTGCCTTCAATGATCGGGTGCTCGAGGAGGCGTCGAACGTTGCGCACCCGCTGCTGGAGCGGCTGCGCTTTCTCTCGATTTCGGGCAACAATCTCGACGAATTCTTCATGGTCCGGGTGGCGGGCCTGAAAGGACATCAGCTTCAGGATGTCGACAGCCGTTCGCCCGATGGATTAACGCCGGTTCAACAACTCACGGCGATTGCCGAACGCGCGGATGCGCTGATGCAGCGCCAGGCAACGGTGTGGCTCGACCTGCTCGCTGAACTCAAAACCGTGAATTTTCGCGTGCTCGAGCTGGGCGAGATCGATGCCGATGCCGGCGAATGGCTGGAGACGCATTTCCGCGAACAGATCTTTCCCGTGCTCACGCCCCAGGCGCTCGACCCGGCGCATCCCTTTCCTTTCATCCCCAACAAGGGCTTCAGTCTCGTTTTCGATCTGAAGCGGCTTTCGGATGGCGAGCCGATCCGCGAGCTGTTGATGGTGCCCTCGACGCTGCCACGTTTCGTGCGGATACCGGGAAGCGAAACGCGATTCGTTGCGATCGAGACCATGATCCGGCGGTTCACGGGGGTGCTATTCCCCGGCTATGAAGTGTTGAGCGACGGCGCTTTTCGAGTCATCCGCGATAGCGATATCGAACTTGAGGAAGAGGCGGAGGATCTGGTCCGCTACTTTCGCAGCGCAATCAAGCGCCGCCGGCGCGGGCGCGTTATTCGCCTGGAGCTCGCAGCTGGCACTCCGAAAGCACTGGCTGATGAGGTCTGCGACGAAATCGGCGGCAGCGACGCGATCGTTACGCAAAGCACCGGCTTTCTCGGGATCGCCGATCTCGGCATCCTGGTCGATGAGGATCGACCCGAACTCAAATTTCCGGCTTTCACCCCGCGATTTCCAGAGCGGATCCGCGAGCACGGCGGCGATTGCTTCGCAGCCATCCGGTCCAAGGATATCGTCGTTCATCACCCCTATGAAAGCTTTGACGTCGTCCTTGCATTTCTGCGCCAGGCGGCCGCCGATCCCGATGTGGTCGCGATCAAGCAGACGCTCTATCGCGCGGGCAAGCAGTCGGCGGTCATCCGCGCGCTGATCGATGCGGCGGAGGCAGGAAAATCGGTCACCGCGGTGGTCGAGCTCAAGGCGCGGTTTGACGAAGAGCAAAATCTGATGTGGGCTGCTTCGCTGGAGCGTGCCGGCGTCCAAGTCGTCTACGGCTTCATCGATTGGAAGACCCACGCCAAGGTCTCGATGGTGGTGCGTCGGGAGGGTGAAGGCTATCGCACTTACTGCCACTTCGGCACGGGCAATTACCACCCGATCACTGCGCGCATCTATACCGATCTCAGCTTTTTCACCGCGGATCCGCGAGCGGGGCGGGATGCCGCCCAGCTCTTCAATTACATCACCGGCTATGTCGAGCCGAAGGCCCTCGAACTGCTCACGCTTTCGCCTTTGGGGCTGCGCGAGGAATTAAGCCGGCTGATCGATACCGAGATCGATCATGCGCGGGCAGGGCGCGAGGCAGCGATCTGGGCGAAGATGAACTCGCTGGTCGATCCCGCGATCATCGAGAAGCTTTATCGCGCAAGCGCTGCCGGGGTCGAAATCGATCTCGTCGTGCGCGGCATCTGCTGCCTGAGGCCGGGCGTTCCGGGTCTGTCCGAGAATATCCGGGTCAAGTCGATCGTCGGTCGCTTCCTTGAGCATAGCCGCATCATGGTATTCGGCAACGGCAGCGCACTGCCAAGCCGCGAGGCGAAGGTTTACATTTCCTCAGCCGACTGGATGCCCCGCAACTTCGACCGGCGCGTGGAATATATGATGCCGATCGAAAATCCGACGGTGCACGCGCAAGTGCTCGATCAGGTGATGCTGGCCAATCTGATCGATGACGAGCAGAGTTGGCAATTACTGCCGGACGGCAGCTATGAGCGCCTGAAGCCGGGCAAGCGGCCCTTCAATCTCCATCGCTACTTCATGATCAACCCGTCCCTTTCGGGGCGCGGTGCTGCATTGGAACGCAGCGGGTCAGTGCCGAAGCTGACCTTCCGACGGAGCGAACATCATCCGGGTTGAGCGGAAGTTTTTGGCTTTCACCGGTCGAATGAAATGCGCTAGGTGCGCTGCATGCCCGCGGTGATGCCGTTTCGACGAACGAAGCCTGCCGTTGCGGCAGCCCAGCGCGCCGGCATCATCGATATAGGGTCCAACTCCATCCGCTTGGTGGTTTTCTCCGGGCCCGCGCGCTTCCCCGCCGTCCTGTTCAATGAAAAGGTCATGGCGGGTCTGGGCCGCAACCTTGGCGACAATGGCCTGTTGGAGGAACAGGCGATGGAGCGGGCGATGGCGGCGCTGCGTCGATTCAGGGTGCTCGCCGACGAGATGGAGATATCGCGGCTGCGCACCGTTGCCACGGCTGCCGTTCGCGATGCTGCGAATGGCAAGAGCTTTCTGGATCGTGTCGCGGAACTTGGTTTTCAACCCGAACTGATATCGGGCGAGCAGGAGGCAAGGCTTTCTGCGGAAGGCGTATTGTCAGGCATTCCGGACGCCCACGGCATCGTCGGCGATCTTGGCGGTGGCAGCCTAGAACTCGTGCGGGTTGGCGAAGGGCAGGTACATGAGGCGGTGTCTTTTCCGCTCGGTATTTTTCGTATTGCCGGTTTGCGCGCCAAGGGGCCGGGCGCGATCGATCGCCACGTCGAAAAGCTCCTCGATAAGGCTGGCTGGACACATAAGGGCGCTGGATTGCCTTTCTACATGGTTGGCGGTTCCTGGCGCGCGCTTGCCCGATTGGACATGCACCTTTCCGAATATGCGCTGCCGATCGTGCATAGCTATACGATGCCGGCGGAGGAGGCGCAGCGTCTCGTGCGCGTGCTTGCGCATATCGCGCCAAAGACATTGCGGGCCGTGGACGGGCTATCGCCTTCGCGCATCCCTGCCCTGATGGATGCGGCTGCGTTGCTGGCGGCCGTCGTCAAGCGACTGCATTCCAGTTCATTGGTCGTATCGGCCTATGGGCTACGCGAGGGTCTGCTCTACGATGATCTGAATGAGGAAGATCGCGCGCTTGATCCCCTGATCTGCGCCGCACGCGAAGAAGGCCAAGTCCGGGGACGGTTTCCGGAGCATGGCGACCTTCTGAACCGCTGGATCGCGCCGCTGTTCGCCAGCGAGCAACCCGGTGACGCACGCCTCAGGCTGGCGACATGCCTGCTTGCTGACATTGCCTGGCGCGCTCATCCTGAATTCCGCGCCGAACGCGGGCTCGACGCCGGGTTGCACGGAAATTGGCCAGCCATCGATGCGCGCGGGCGCGGAATGCTCGCCCATGCGCTCTACGTGAATTCGGGCGGCCCTGGCCGCGATCCGGTGATCGACAAGCTCTGCCGCGAAGACGAAATCATTCTCGCCGAACATTGGGGGCTTGCGCTGCGGCTCGGGCAGCGTTTGTCGGGTGGGCTCAGCCGGCCGCTCGAGACAACCCGGCTATGGTCGGATGAATCGCACGTCTTTCTGTCGATATCGGCGGGCGATCATGCGCTTTATGGCGAGACTGTCGACCGTCGGTTGAAAACGCTTGCGCAAGCCATGGGGAAATCGGCCGCGCTGATCATGGAGTAATATTCAGGCGCCGTCGCCAAGCTCGGTCATCACCATCTTGCCGTCGCGGACGCTGAACGCCAGCCGGCCCTCCACCAGCGCCAGTGCATCTCTGCCGAAGACATCGTAGCGCCAGCCGTTCAGCAAGCCGAGCCCGTCGCGCTCGCCACCGGCGATCGCCTCCAGATCCTCGGTTCTCGCGATGAGCTTCGGCGCGACGTCGGCATCGCGCGCGCGGACTTTCAGCAGCAGCTTGAGCAGGTCGGCGATCAACCCTGCTTCCTTGCCCAATCCGGGCTTGCGCTCGTCGCGCCAAGGCATCTCGGCCTCGGGCAGGGGCTTCGCATGTTGGAGTGCCGTCATCAGGCGGTGACCGATATCATTGCCGGCCCACGCGGCAGAGAGACCGCGCACGCGCGCGAGATCGGCTTGCTTGGCGGGGGGATGCCCGGCGAGATCGGCGAGCGTTTCATCCTTCACGATCCGGCCGCGCGGCAGATTTTTGTGCTGGGCTTCGCGTTCCCGCCAGGCCGCCAGCGCCTTGAGCCGCCCCAAAACCTCTGGCTTGCGGCTAGGCGCCTTGATCCGCGTCCAGGCAAGATCCGGTATATTGAGATAGCTGGCTGGATCGCCCAGCCGCTCCATTTCCTGATCGAGCCACTGGCCCCGCCCACTCGAGCGTAGCCGCTCAAGCATGCGCGGGAACAGCTCGGCCAGATGAGTCACGTCGCCGATCGCATAATCGATCTGGCGCTGGTCGAGCGGACGGCGCGCCCAGTCAGTAAAGCGAGCGCCTTTGTCGACCTTGATCCGCAGCATGCTCTCGACCAGGTTCTGATAGCCGATCTGCTCGCCCATCCCGAGCGCCATGGCTGCGATCTGCGTGTCGAACAGCGGGTGGGGGGTCTTGCCGGTCAGGTTATGAACGATCTCGAGATCCTGCCCGCCCGCGTGGAAAACCTTCAGCACATCCTCGTTGTCGACCAGTAGGTCGAGCAATGGCGATAGGTCGATCCCCGGCGCTTTGGGATCGATGGCTGCGGCCTCTTCAAGATCAGCGATCTGGATCAGGCAGAGATCGGGCCAATAGCTGTTCTCGCGCATGAATTCGGTATCGACCGTGACGAAGGCGGATTTGGCCAACCGGGCGCAGAGGTTTTTCAGGGTTTCGTTATCGGTAATCAGCGGATGAACGATCATCATCTTTCCATATCGCCAGTCTCTTTTCTTGACAAAGGTCCTAACCGCGAGGAAGCGCGTGGCGCAAATTCAATTAGCGAATGGCTGTCCAATGCACCCCTATCGTACCCACAATTGTGCTGAATTGCGCGCCCAGCACGTCGGCAGCGAGGTTCGCCTGTCCGGCTGGGTTCACCGCAAGCGCGATCATGGCAATCTGCTGTTCGTTGATCTTCGCGACCATTACGGCATCACGCAAATCGTCACCGATGTCGATGCGCCGGCTTTCAAGGCGATCGAAGGCGTCCGTGCGGAATCGGTGATCACGGTCACGGGAGACGTCGTTGCACGTGCTCAAGACGCGGTGAATCCCAATCTGGCGACCGGCATGATCGAAGTGCGCGCGCGTGGGGTCGCCGTGCAATCGTCGGCGTCCGAGCTTCCGATGCCGGTAGCCGGCGAGGCCGAATATCCTGAGGATATTCGTTTGCGCTATCGTTATCTCGATCTGCGGCGTGAGCGTGTGCACGCCAATATGGTGCTGCGTTCCAACGTGATCGCATCGCTGCGCCGTCGAATGATCGAGCAGGACTTCACCGAATTCCAGACGCCGATCCTTACTGCCTCGTCTCCGGAGGGCGCGCGAGACTATCTCGTGCCGAGCCGGGTGCATCCGGGTAAATTCTATGCGCTCCCGCAGGCGCCGCAGATGTTCAAGCAGCTTCTGATGGTCGCCGGTTTCGATCGCTATTTCCAGATTGCTCCCTGCTTCCGCGACGAGGATGCGCGCGCCGACCGTTCGCCAGGCGAGTTCTACCAGCTCGATTTCGAAATGAGCTTCGTCACGCAGGATGATGTTTTTGCTGCAATCGAGCCGGTGCTCCACGGCGTGTTCGAGGAGTTTGCTGGCGATCGAAGCGTTTCGCCGCTGCCGTTCCGGCGCATTCCTTACCGGGAATCGATGCTGAAATATGGCAATGACAAGCCGGATCTGCGCAACCCGATCCTGATCAGCGATGTCTCCGAGCATTTTTCCGGCTCGGGTTTCGGCCGCTTCGCTTCCATTGTCGAGAGCGGCGACGTCGTTCGCGCAATTCCAGCGCCCGGGACAGCCGAAAAGAGCCGCAAATTCTTTGACGACATGAATGGCTGGGCGCAGTCGGAAGGCTTTGCCGGCCTCGGCTACGCCACGCGCAAGGGCGGCGAGTTCGGCGGCCCGATCGCCAAGAACCATGGCGAGGAAGGCATGGCGAGACTGGCCGAGGCGCTTGGCCTCGGGCCGGACGACGGCGTGTTTTTCGCCGCTGGCAAGGAAGCGCAGGCGGCCAAGCTCGCCGGGCTGGCACGGACCCGGATCGGTGAGGAACTGGGCCTGATCGACCAGAAGCGGTTCGAATTTTGCTGGATCGTCGATTTCCCGATGTACGAATATGACGAAGATACGCGGAAGATCGATTTCAGCCACAATCCCTTCTCGATGCCGCAGGGCGAGCTTGAAGCGCTGGAAACCAAGCCGCCGCTCGAAATCCTGGCCTACCAATATGATATCGTTTGCAACGGCGTTGAGCTTTCGAGCGGCGCGATCCGGAACCACAAGCCCGAGATCATGTACAAGGCATTCGAGATTGCCGGCTACAGCCGCGAGGATGTCGACACCAATTTTTCGGGCATGATCAATGCATTCAAATTTGGCGCGCCGCCCCACGGCGGGTCAGCACCGGGGGTCGACCGTATCGTCATGCTGCTCGCGGACGAACCGAATATTCGCGAGGTCGTCGTCTTCCCGATGACCCAGAAGGCCGAGGACCTGATGATGGGCGCCCCGGCGCCGGCGACGCTCAAGCAGCTTCGCGAACTGCATCTGCGCGTCGTAGAGCCGCAAAAGGGTTAACCGCGTTTTTACCTTCCGGCGGGCATCGGTTCCGCATAAGGTGACGCATGGCCATTGACCTCAGGCAGTTCGAACGGGGTGAGAAGTTCGACGGCGATTACGAGACGGCCCTGCGAAAATTGCAGGACCGGCTTGCCCGCATTCAGGTTGCGCACATCGTGCACAAGCGGCGCAGCATCATCGTGTTCGAAGGATGGGATGCGGCGGGCAAGGGCGGCATCATCCAGCGGCTGACCGCTTTATGGGATCCGCGCTATTTTGAAGTCTGGCCGATCGCTGCCCCGAGCCTCCCCGAGAGGGAGCGTCACTTCCTGTGGCGTTTCTGGAATCGCTTGCCCGAAGCAGGGGACATCGCGGTGTTCGACCGCAGCTGGTATGGCCGCGTCCTGGTCGAACGGGTCGAAGGTTTTGCCACCGAGGCGCAATGGCGGCGCGGTTATGACGAGATCAACGAGTTCGAAGCGCAGCAGAAGGATGACGGCGCCGCCATCGTCAAGCTGTTCGTTCATATCACCCAGCATACTCAGGACGAAAGGCTGGCGCGCCGTCTCGAGGATCCGTGGAAGCGCTGGAAGGTCAATGTCGAGGATTTTCGCAACCGGGCGCGCCGGCCGGACTATCTGAAAGCGCTCGACGACATGTTCGCCCATACGGACACGCGCTGGGCGCCGTGGAAGATCATCGACGGCAACAACAAGAAATCGGCGCGCATGGCCGCGTTGACCTATATCGCGGATCGGCTCGAAGCCCATGTTCCGATGGAGCCGCCCGAGCTCGATTCGAAGTTGATGGATACCGCGATGCAGGTGATCGGCGATCTCATCGACGGCGATTGAAGAGCTGTATCGTTACCGGACGGATTAACCCTTTTCAGCCTTAGATCATGCAATCGGACTCGCTATAATCTGCGCAGCGTCATTGCGTTGCGGGATTGGGGTCATGCGTATCAGACATTTCTGGATCTGCCTCACGGGAGCCTTTCTATCGCTTCTGGGCGCTTGCAGCACGCCGGGTTGGCGCGGCCAGGATTTCGATTACCGCTACGCTGATGGCAGCTATCCGGTTTATCCGGGTGGCCGATATGGCGAATATGGCATCGGCGGGGAGGGCGCTCGCCATCTCGATCCGTGGCTCAGCGGAACGCAGCCGGGGCAGCGGCTTGTGCTAGGCTTCTTCGACCGCAATTATAACGGCCGCATCGGCGCTGATCGGGCAGGCGAAGCCAATCGCTGGTTCCGTCGCTTCGCCGACCGGGATCATGATCTGCGCATCACTGATAACGAAATCAATCGCGCGCTGATCGCGCTCGATCATAAGCTCAGGCAGCGCGGCTTGTAGGCAGATCGCCGCTGCGCGCCGCATTGGCAAGCGCCTCCGCAAGCAGGTTGAATTCCTTGTCCCGAGGACTGCCCCGCCGCCAGGCTAACGCAATGCGACGCGACGGATGTTCCGCCTTGAGCGGGCAGGCAACAACATGGGTGTTGTCCAAAATGCCCGCCTCAATCGCCATTTGCGGCAACAGCGTCACCCCCAGATCATTATCCACCATCTGGATCAATGTGTGGAGCGACGTACCGAGCATGGTCGCCTCGGCGCGCAGCTCGGGACGGTTGCAGGCGGCGAGCACATGATCCTTGAGGCAGTGACCATCTTCGAGCAGCAGCAGCCGCCGCTCGTCGATCGCATCGGGCGCGACCGCATCGCGCGCGCGCGGCACGTCTTTCTCGGGAAAGGCCACGAACAGGCGGTCTTCGAACAGGTCGACCGTCTCGACGTCGCCACAGTGATAGGGCAGCGCCAGCAAGACGCAATCGACATGCCCCCTGTGAAGCGAATCGCAGGCCGCTGCCGTCGTTTCCTCGCGCAAATAGAGCTTCAGATCCGGCCAGGCGGCGCGTAACCGGGGCAGGATGCGCGGCAATAGGAAGGGCGCGATCGTCGGGATCACGCCCATGCGCAGATCGCCCGATAACGGCTTGCCCGCCGCCCTCGCCAGCTCGGCAAGCTCCTCCGCTTCGCGGAGCACGCGGCGGGCTTTCTCGGCGATCTTGAGGCCGAGCGGCGTGAAGCGGACCACGCGCCGCGTCCGTTCGACCAAGGTGATGCCGATCAGCGATTCAAGCTCGCGCAGGCCTGCCGAAAGCGTGGATTGCGTAACGAAACAGGCATCAGCCGCTCGTCCGAAATGGCCATGATCGGCCAGCGCGATGAGATATTGAAGCTGCTTCAGCGTAGGCAGGTAGGTCGTCACCCAGAGGCACCTTAATCGTTATGATCGATCACTGGTGACATATTTATCACTTTCTTCGAAAATTACCAGAGCAAGATGGTTCGCCGCCATCTGGAAATCGACGACACCAGTCGCTACATCGCTGCGATATTGGTGCAGGGAGGCTGCATATGTCTGGCGGGCTGATTTCCTATCTGGATTCGATCAAGGCACGGGATCCTGCCCCCCGCAGCCGGTGGGAAATCCTGCTTTATCCCGGGGTGCTCGCCCTCGGGCTGCATCGGGTCGCGCATTGGCTGTTCGGCGGGAAGCTCTATTTTCTCGCGCGCCTCATCAATCACTTCTCCCGGTTCATGACGGCGATCGATATTCATCCTGGCGCCCGGATCGGCCGCAATTTCTTCATTGACCACGGCTTCACCGTGATCGGCGAGACGGCGGATATCGGCGACAATGTCACGATCTACCAGAACGTGACTCTGGGCGGAACCAACCCGGCCAATGGCGTTGCCGGCAAGCGTCACCCGACGATCGAGGACGATGTCATCATCGGTTCGGGGGCGCAGGTGCTGGGCCCGATCACCGTCCAGCGTGGCGCCAAGATCGGCGCCAACGCGGTGGTGACACGCGACGTTCCGGCAGGCGCTGTCATGACCGGCATCCCGGCGCGCCCGACGCTCG
>CBFRWL010000025.1:0-15438 GCA_965727025.1 uncultured Sphingomonas sp. | reverse complement strand
CGCTTGGGGTCGCCTCCGCGATAGCGCGCCACCTTGGGCCATGGGCACAGCGGCCGACTGATCCCGGGCAGCTCCTTGCCCGTGGCGATGATCCGGTCCGGCGCCCGGCCCTCTTCCACCCACGCCTGGATGGCGGCAAGCGGATCGAAATCGTCGGTTGCCTTGCCGCCGCCGCAATGCATCATCCCCGGTACCAGAAACAGCCGCGCCCAGTCCTGCGTCTTCCCCCCGGTGTCCTGCCCCAGCCGATCGTACCAGCCGGTGATCTCGAAGGTGGACAGGGCATAGTCGCTGGTGCCGTGGTAGATGATCAGCTTCGAATGCGGGGCAAAGCTGTTGAGCATCGTCCCTTCCGCATCGACCAATTCGCGTGCGCTCTCCAGGCTCTTGAAAACGCCGGGAAAATGCACGTCACGGGCATCGAGCCTGGGGTTGGGCGGTGTGCTCGCGAAATAGCGCATAGTGTCCATGAAAAGCGAGGGCGCGGTCGGATCGGCCTGTTCCGGCCCGGCCCAGCCCGGAGCGGTGGAGTCATACGGAAGTCGCGCGTAGTAGGGCGTCCCTTGCGCGTCGAGCGGTCCTGTCATGATCCGCTTCAACGTCGTCACCTGCGCCGCAGAGAGGCAGGACGCCGTCTTCGCACCCTTGCACTGCAGCACCACCGGATCGAACCTGCACGCCGCCACATCCTGGATCAGGCCGTCGGCCAGCCCGTCCAGCTTGTCGCACTGCTTCACCGCCCCCTTGGCCACCAGGTCCATATCGGCGTGCGAGAACGCGCCGATGCCGGGTCGGGAAATCTTGCTCAGCTGTGCGGTCGTCCACGACAGGCGCGGCGCGATCCTCACAAGGTTGAACGCGGCGTTGCCAGCGACAACGCCGTCGAAGTAGCTCGGGAACTTCTGGGTGACGAGCAGCGCCTGCCGCCCACCGTTGGAGCAGCCGACGAAATAGGAGCGCCAGGCGGGCTTGCCGTAATATGTGGCGACGATGCGCTTGGCGGCAATCGCTACGCGATCGAGCGCGACGGAGCCATAATCGACGCGCGCCTGCTGATCGACTGCCCAGGTCCCGTCCGCCGAATTGTTGCCGGGGCTCACATGTCCGCCGTTCGAGCGCACGACCGCGAAGCCGCGTTCGAGCGCGCTGGGCGACAGCCGCCCGAACAGGCTGCCATATGCCGGCCAGTCCACCCCGTCCATGTTCCCGCCCCCTTCGAACAGGAAGCGTCCGTTCCAGGCGGCCGGCATGCGCAGCTCGAAACGGGTTTCGAAGCTCCGTCCGCCAACGCCCTTGCGCTCGCCAAAGCTGCCGCGCATCAGGCAGTGCGCCGGCATCCGCAAGCCGTCCTTCTCGCCATAGAACGAAGGCGCCACCCCGGCCGCGACGTCATGCGCTTCCAGCACCCGCATGTCGCCATCGTCCAATCGCTGCAGGCTTTCGCATGTCCCGTGCTGCAACCCTTCCTCAGATCGGATATGGGAGGGCAACAAAGCTAGCGCGAGCGACGCGGAGAAGAGAGCTGAAATCTTCGCAACCGGCCACATGTTCTCACTCATGAAGCTATCCCCGCCCCTGCCAGCTCGGCGCCCGCGAGCCCTATCGATCCACCAAATCGCCGCTCCGCTTGTCCGCAAGGCCCGGACATTAGTGAAACTCAGCTGCGAGGTGGGAAGGGCGAGCGATCTCAATCGGTGTCAAGTCGTGTATCCGAAAGATCATATTTTCATTGATTCGTCAATAATTATTGGAGGAGCGATGCACATAGCGCCCTAAACGAGGAGACCATCTCCCTGCGATTTGCCGATGCACGACCTAATATGTCGGCGATGCCGACTCTTCGGCCGCATGGCAGGAGGGTTGCGACCGAGGGCCGCTGTTGCTGAGTGAAGCGCAGACGGGCCGTACTGCGCCATTTTTCGGAGTCGCACGGCGTGCCGAGGGTCGATGACCGTTGGCGACTGAGCGGCCTCAGGCGGTTTCCGCAGTTTCATTCCTGGCGAGCCCTCGTGCATTTGGCGGACGATAGCTCATCCAAATAAAACATAGGCCGAGTGCGAACGTCCCAAGCCCAACAAGATTCGTCCAAATGTCGAAGGTTGTCACCGCGTAAAATCCGAGGCCAATCAGCGCGATGCTGCTGATCGCGGGGAACAGGCACAGTGCCAGCCAGTTGCGGATCGATTCCTTGTAGCTATGCCTGAAGACCCATGCCGCTCCCAAACCGGCCAGCGCGAAGTAATAATTGACCTGGAAGCCCACAGCACGGACCGACGAGGACAAGACAAGGTTCACACTGGGCATGAGAGCCGATCCCCAGATCAAGGCCAAGCCCAGCGTGATGATGGCGTAGATCGCGCGTGAGGGCGATTGCGTCCGATCGTCGACCTTCCCGAACATCGAGGGCATTGTTCCATCTCGCCCCATCGCGAAGAGGGTGCGCGAAAACATGATCATTGTCGCCTCGAGCGCTGCGATGCTCGACAATATGACGGCGGCGGACGCGAGAACTCCGCCGCCATGGGACAGGCCAATCCGGTTCGCGATATCGAAAATGAGGTTGTCAGTCAGATTCTGCGCGTCCGGTCCGGAGAACACCAGCAGCGCCACCGCGGCAAAGCCGGAATAGAGCAGGATCGTGATCAGGATGCTGAAAAGCCCGCCAAGACCGGCCTGCTGGCCGCCGCCGACCGTCTCCTCGCTGAGATTGGATGTCGCGTCCCAGCCCCAGTAGAAATAGACCGCGATCAAGGAGCTGGCCGCAAGTTTGTCCAGCGTCATCCCCTGCCCCAGCCACTGCATTCCGAGCTTCGCCGCCGTTCCGGTGGCATAGATGTGGCCCAGCGCGACGGCGAGGATGACGATCATGATGATCAGCTGCGCCATCGTCAGGACCGTTTGAGCCCGGCTGGTCGCGGTGATGCCGCCGACGACGATCATCGAGACAACCACGAACCAGATGCTTGCCACCGCCGAGGTGACGACGACATTCCCAACCAGGTGAGGCGCGATCACGTTAAGGGTCGCGGTTGCGATCGGGACAGTGCCCGTGACCATGTACAATAGAGTGGCGACAAGCAGCGACCAGCCGGCAAAGAAGCCCAGGAACTTGCCGAATATGGCGGTCGTCCATTGGTAGGATGCGCCGGCGCTCGCATCGCGAGCACCGAGCGCATGGTAAGCCTTTGCTATCCCGAGCATCGGAATTGCGAAAACAAGGAGCGCAACCGGTGCAAAGGCGCCCGCGGCGGCAATCAATGTCGCAGTTCCCGCAGCGATCGTCGATGCCGGCGCACTGCCGGCGACGCCCATCATCATTGATCCAACGAACGACACAGAATTATGCTTCAGTTCATTGCTCACGCTCGTTTCCCTCTATCCTGCCCGGGCGTTATTTGGGCAGAGCCGGGGCCGGGCACCGTCCCGGACACCGGCTCCGGGCGCTGGCCGTACCCCATGCCCCGCTATTTGACGGACAGTGTCAGTCCAATGGTGCGCGGCCTCAGGGTCGTCGCCGCCCACACCGGATCGTTCGGGATCGGCTGTGACGCCGGAAGGAGCGACAGATAGGGGTGCGCATCGGTGAGGTTGGTCACGAAGGCCGACAAATCGAAATGGTTGAACGTGAAGCCGACGCGCGCATTCAGCGTCGAATAGGCCGGGGCTTGCCGCGCCAGGGGATTGAACCCGAAGGCGCCGGGCTGCGTCACACCGGCCCTGCGTTCGCGCGAAGTATGCGTGAAATCCAGCCGGGTGTAGATATTCACCGGACCGATGGGCGGAAGGTTGTACATGCCCGACACCGACGTGTTCCAAGGCGCGCTGGCACCGGGAACGCCGGAACCGCCGGGGAAGATGAAGCCGTTGCCGCGGGCAACGTCATGGTCAAAGGTGGCCTTGGTATAGCCCACCGAACCGGTAATGCTCAGGCCCTCGAACGGCCGGACTTCAAGCGACAGATCGAACCCCTTGGCGGTCGCACTGCCGGCATTGTCGACGAAGCTGTAGCCGCAGGTTGGAAGACCGATATTGGTTTGGATGTTCTTCCATTTGATGATGTAACCGCTCATCGCGACGGACGCGCGACCGTCGAGGATACGGTTCTTGCTGCCAACCTCGTAGCTCCACACCGAGTCGGAGTTGTACGTCGTCGGCGCCGAATTGTAGCCGAGCGACTGCAGGTCTGCATCGCACACGAACGGCGGAATGATCGGCCCTGAACCGCCGGGGCGGAAGCCCTTCGCGGCGGTGGCATAGAAGAGGTTGCGTGAATCCGGTTCGAAGGTGACGCCGAACTTGGGGGTAACGGACGTCTCCACCTTCCTGCTCTTCGCTCTGAGGTCGGCAGGCGCAAGCGGCCCTTGGCCGACCGTGCAGGTGCCCCCCGGTCCTGCGTAGACGAAGCAGGGCGTTCCGTAAGGCGCGTTGATGTTGCTTTCCGGGCCGAGCAGATCGACGCTCTGCCTGAACCAGTTTCGCGAAACGCGCACGCCCGCCGTGAACTTCAACGTGCTGGACACGCGAAGGTCCACCTGGGCAAAGCCGGCCAGCTGGCTTTCGTTGACGCGCCGGTCCTCATCATAGCTGACCGATCCCGGAAGCAAGGGCTCGCCGAAGGTGTTGAGGAAAGCGGTGGAACCCGGCCCGAACGGTTCACCATCGGCAACGCCAAACGGAATTCCGCCGAACGAGATTACAGGAAGATTAGCCGTGAAGTTTTCGGAGATCGGTTGCCGGTCCTGCTGTTTGTCATGCGAATAGAAGACCCCGACCAACCACTGCAGGGGCATCTCCGGATGACCCGATTGCAGCCTCAGTTCCTGAACGAAGTTCTTTTGCTTGTTGACAAAATCGGAGTTAGCGCGCGCGCCGGCCAGCGGTACGAAGTCCTGCGTCATGTAACGCCAGTAGTATCGGGTATAGTCGGCGCGTTGGCCCTGCAGACGATCATAGTATGAGGTGTTGGACGTGAGCGACGCGAAGCCGAAATCCCAATTGATCTTCAGCGCTGGAAGGACGAACCGATCGTTCCCCGGTTCGCGGTTCGTGCCCGAGAGGGCCGTTAATGCCGGATTGGTTGCGGGATCGCCCGCCTGGTACAGGTAACGGGCAAATTGGGCCTTGCCCGGGTTGGATGCGGCAAGCCAGAATAATCCCACGCCATCGTTGGTGTGCAGCTTCTGATACGTGATCGAAGGGGTTACTGTGAAGTTATCGCCCGGCTTGAACGTCAGGGCGCCATGCAACAGGAGCGTCGTGTCGAAGTTTGCGTTCTTGTTTATCGTGGAGGTCTTGTTGAAACTGATCGCCTTTTCATAGGATGCTGCGGTAGGATCGAGTATGGTGTAAGTACCGTCCACATCATCGATCCAGCCGCCATTGCGGCGATAGTAGCCGCTCACCCGGAAACCGAGCTTGTCCTGAATAAGCGGGCCGCCGACGGCCGCACCTGCTTCATAGCTCGCCGCCCCGCTTCGCGTTGTGGCGATCTCGGCCCGTCCCCGATATGAATAATCGGTCAGACTTGGTTCGGTCTGGATGAAGCGGACAGTGCCGCCTTCCGATCCCGCACCGAACAGCGTTCCCTGCGGACCGCGAAGAACCTCGACTCGTTCGATGTCGAACAGGCTCGGGAACGCCGTGCTGGGAGCATAGCCCAGATTGCGCGCCTGGATCGGCGTTTCGTCGATGTAGATACCCGTGGTCGAGGCACCTGCGCTGGACGAGATGCCGCGGATCGAGATTTCATTGCCGCCGATCGGAGATTTTTGCAGTGATAGACCTGGTGTCAGGCGGACCACGTCCGAAAACTCGCGCGCGCCCCTGGACTCAAGATCCTTCTGGGAGAAAGCACTGACACTGATCGGAACTTTTGACAGAGTCTCCGTTCTGCGGGTCGCAGTCACGACAATCTCGTTAATCTCGATCGTGTTCTGTGCCTCCGCGGCGGGCGATTTCTGCTCCGGCGTCTGCGCCTGAGCAGAGGTGGCGACCAAGATACCAGCCGTCGCGACCCCAACCAACAGATTGTCTCGAATCTTTCCAGAATACCCCATGTCTTTATCTCCCCTTGATCCACGCCTTTGCGTTGATGATCCAGATGTCCAGCAGTCGTATCGTGTCTATTTCTACGCGACCGGATAAACCGGGCTGCGCCGTGAGCGCCAAATCATCGGGTTTGTAACGCCAAAAGCGTCATTTGCCAGGCCGTTTCCATTGGACAGGCGGCGGCGTGGCATTAGCGTCCTTAGCCGTCAGTTTTCGTGGGCATTTGAAGCATGTCCGCTATCAGGAACGGCGTTGCCTCATTTTCGATCGTCGGCGGGATGGTCCAGTCTTGCCCGTTGGCGATCTTCCGGAGCAGACTTCGCAAGATCTTCCCCGAGCGCGTCTTGGGAAGCGCCGGGACAACGTGAACTTCGCGCAGGGCCGCGACCGGGCCGAGTTCGTTCCGGACTGCAGCGATGACATCGGCGGGCAACGCCTCCTCATTGCAGTCCTTGCGCGCCACGACGAAGGCGAGTGGGACCATTCCCTTGATCGTGTCGTCCGCGCCGATGACAGCGCATTCGACCACCCCATCGACTGCCGCGACGATCTGCTCCATCTGCCCGGTCGAGAGCCGATGGCCGGCAACGTTGATGATGTCGTCGGTGCGCCCCATGACGAAGACGAAGCCATCGTCGTCGATAAAGCCATAGTCTCCGGTTTCGTAGTAGCCGGGAAAGCGCTGAAAACACCTGTCGAAGCCAGCAGCATTGTTCCAGAGTCCGCGGAACGCGCCCGGCGGCAAGGGTTGGCGGATGACGATGGCCCCGTTTTCGCCTGCCGGCCGCCCTGCGCCATCCTCGTCGACGATCAGCACATCATAGCCTGGAACCGGCGGCCCGGCGCTGCCCACTTTTCGCCGCTTGTCGCCCAGCGCCAGGCAAGGCGCAATCGCTGGCCAGCCAAGCTCTGTCTGCCACCAGTGGTCGACCACCGGAAGACGGCTGTGCCGCTCGAGCCAGAGCACCGTGTCGGGGTCGGCGCGCTCGCCGGCAAGGAAAATGGCGGTAAGGTCGCCGGTGCCTATGTCGGCCAGCAATTGCCCGTCCGGATCCTCCTTGCGGATTGCACGGATCGCGGTGGGGGCGGTGAAGAACGTCTTGACGCGATTTGTCGCAATCGTGCGCCAGAAGACCCCGGCGTCGGGTGTCCCCACGGGCTTGCCCTCATAGAGCAGGGTAGTCGCCCCGACCAAGAGCGGCGCATAGACGATGTAGCTGTGACCAACCACCCAGCCCACGTCTGACGCCGCCCAGAAAACATCGCCCGCACCGACCCCGTAGATGTTCGCCATCGACCAGGCGAGCGCGACGGCATGACCTCCGTTGTCCCGGACCACGCCCTTGGGCGTCCCGGTGGTGCCCGAGGTGTAGAGGATATAGAGCGGTGCATCCGAACCGAGCATTGCGCAGGCCGGGGCTGGATCCGACACAGCCGCCTCCCGCAGCGTCGCCCACTCAAGGTCGCGATCCGGGTTCAACTCCGCGACGCACTGGTCGCGCTGAAGCACCACGACATGATCGACTTGATGGCTAGCGGAGGCCACCGCTTCGTCTACGATCGGCATGTAGGAAATGACGCGGGCGCCTTCGATCCCGCAGCTGGCGGTCATGATCAGCTTGGGGGCCGCATCGTCGATGCGCTTGGCCAGTTCGTGCGCCGCGAAGCCCCCGAACACCACCGAATGGATTGCGCCGATGCGCGCACAGGCCAGCATCGCGAAAATCGCTTCGGGCACCATCGGCATGTAGATGACCACGCGATCGCCGCAGGCGACGCCAAGGCGCTGCAGCATCGCGGCCACGCGCCCGACTTCATGCAGCGCCTCCTCGAAGGTCCAGCGCATCGACTTTCCGGTGACTGGGCTTTCGTAAACAAGAGCTGCTTGTCCGCCTCGTCCCTGCAGCACATGACGGTCGAGGCAGTTGTAGCACGTATTGAGGGTGGCGCCGGGAAACCATCCCGCTTCGGGATCGAACGCGCGGCGCGGCGCTACGCCCCAATCGATGACCGTCGCGGCGTCCATCCAGAACGCCTCGGGATCTTCGAGGCTCCTGCGCCAGCTATTGGCAAAGCCTGGTTCTATCGTGCTGGATCCAGACCTCTCGTTTTGGGGCATGTCAATGCTCACTGTTCTTGTCGGGGCCCATAGCCTTCGGCGTCCCGGCCTGTTCGGCCAGCGCCGCCATTTCCGCCGGTGTGAAAACGCGGCCGCGCGTCAGGAAGCGCTTCTCCCGGCCATTGTCCAGGCTGAACATGCCGCCGCGCCCGGGCACGACATCGAGAATCAGTTGGGTGTGCGCCCAGGCAACGGCCTGGCCAGACCCGATGTAGACCGGAACGTCGTCCACGGTGCCCAGCAAGACGTCGCTGCCGCCGATGCGAAATCCGTCTGCCGGATAGCACATTGGCGACGAGCCATCGCAGCATCCTCCCGATTGATGGAACAGCAGTGGGCCATGCTCCGCCGTCAATTCGGCGATGAAAGCACGCGCAGCCGGAGAAGCCACGACACGCGGGACCGCTAACGACGGATCGGCCTTCGCCGTTTTATCCATCTCCATGAAGCATGCCCCACATGGCCTGACTGCTCCACCACATCAGAAGAAGCCGAGCTTCTTCGGGCTGTAACTGACCAGCATGTTCTTCGTCTGCTGGTAGTGGTCGAGCATCATCTTGTGATTTTCGCGCCCGATACCGGATTGCTTGTACCCACCGAACGCGGCGTGCGCCGGATAAGCATGGTAGCAGTTGGTCCACACTCGGCCGGCCTTGATATTGCGGCCGAAGCGGTAGCATCGGTTTGCATCGCGGCTCCAGATGCCGGCCCCCAATCCGTACAGCGTGTCGTTGGCGATTTCGAGCGCCTCTTCCTCGTCCTTGAACGTCGTGACTGAAAGGACCGGCCCGAAAATTTCTTCCTGGAAGATCCGCATCTTGTTGTGCCCGCGAAATACCGTCGGCTCGATATAATAGCCGCCCGACAGTGCCCCGCCGTGATTGACCGCCTTGCCGCCGGCCAACAGTTCTGCGCCTTCCTGGCGCCCGATGTCGATGTACGAGAGAATCTTCTCGCACTGCTCGGACGAGGCTTGCGCGCCGATCATCGTCGCGGGATCGAGCGGATTGCCCATCTGGATCGCGGCGACGCGCTTCAGCGCGCGCTCCATGAAACGGTCGTATATGGATTCGGCGATCAGCGCGCGGCTGGGGCAGGTGCAGACTTCGCCCTGGTTCAAGGCGAACATGACGAAGCCCTCGATCGCCTTGTCGAAGAAGTCGTCATCCTGGCTCGCAACATCGTCGAAGAAGATGTTGGGCGACTTGCCCCCCAGTTCCAACGTGACCGGGATCAGGTTCTCGCTCGCATATTGCATGATCAGACGGCCAGTGGTCGTCTCGCCGGTAAAGGCGATCTTCGCGATGCGGCTGGACGAGGCGAGCGGCTTGCCCGCTTCGAGGCCGAAGCCGTTGACTATATTGAGAACGCCGGGCGGGAGCAGGTCCCCGACGAGGTCAATCCACACCATGATCGATGCCGGCGTCTGTTCGGCCGGCTTGAGCACCACGCAATTCCCCGCAGCCAGTGCCGGCGCCAGTTTCCAGGTGGCCATGAGCAGCGGGAAGTTCCACGGGATGATTTGCCCCACCACACCCAGTGGCTCATGAAAGTGATAGGCTACGGTGTCATGGTCGATTTCCCCGATCGACCCTTCCTGCGCCCTGATAACGCTGGCGAAATAGCGGAAGTGATCGATGGCGAGCGGCAGGTCTGCCGCCGTGGATTCGCGGATCGGCTTGCCATTGTCCCAGGTCTCGGCAAGCGCGAGCTTGCCCAGATTGGCTTCCATCCGGTCGGCGATGCGGTTGAGGATCAGCGCGCGTTCGGCAACCGGTGTCCGGCCCCAGGCATCCTTGGCACGATGCGCGGCATCCAGCGCGTCCTCCACGTCCTCTGCCTGCGAACGCGCAATCTGTCCGACGACCGCTCCGGTGATCGGCGAAACATTATCGAAGTAGCGACCGGCGCGTGGCGCGAGCCAGCGTCCGTCGATGAAATTGTCATACCGCGCCGCGAAGGGAGGCTTCATTGCGGCATCGGTCCGATCGTCTGACGGCATCCCCATTTTAATTCTCTTTCTTTTGCAATTGAATTATGTCCAAGAAATTCCGGCAGGTCACAAGACGCCGGGTCACCATTCGTTATCCGCGCACAAGTTCTTCCATGAATTCGGCCATGATGGCGACGTAGCCTTCGATGTCCTCTACGGAATGCGCAAAAGAAGCTTGCGGGCCGGCGCTGACGATGCAATCCCAATATCCCCTGTTGGCCATGAAGACACGCCGGGCGTCGAGCATGTCGAGATCCATCGATGCGCGCGCATCCTGGTAGTTCCGCGGCAATTCCGGCGTGAGGCAGAGGCCTGAGCGGGGCCCGAGACGAAACGCCTTGCACGGGAGATCGAGATCGCGGCAGATGGCATCGATCCCGTCGGCCAACTGTGTGCCCAGATTGGCGATGCGGTCGTAAGCGGCTTCGGTAAGGACGCGCTCGAGCATGACCCGGGCGACCGCCATCGACAACGCATTGCCATAAAGGGTTCCGCCCAGCCCGATGCCGGACCGGCGGTGGAGGATATCAAGATGCCGTTCGACATGATCCGACACTTCGCGGGTCATGCCATAAGCGGCGAAGGCGACCCCCGAACCGAAGCCCTTACCCAAGGTCATGAAGTCGCTCTTCAGCTGCCACTTCCTGGTCAGGCCGCCATAAGCGAATGAATATGTGTGCGCTTCGTCGATGCAGAGCATCGTGCCAGTCTCCTGGGTGATCTGGCGCAATCCTTCGAGATAGCCGGGATCCGGCATCACGAGCGAGCAATTGGTCATCGTCGGTTCGGTCAGCACCAATGCGACATCGCGCTGCTTCAGCACGCGCGAAACCGCTTCGAGATCGTTGAACGGCAGAATGATGGTGTCTTCCGCGCGTTTTCCGGACATCCCCTGATATTCAGGGACATTATGCCCGTCGTGGGAAACAACGAGCGTCTCTTCGAGATGCCCGTGATACTTCCCTTCAAACACGACGAGCTTTCGGCGGCCGGTCATGTGGCGGGCAATGCGCATGATGTCGGTGTTCGATCCCGACGCCGAAACGGTGAACTGCCATGCCGGCATGCCGGTCTGCGCCGCCAGCAGCTCTGCAGAGGCAATGGCGTCCTCGGTCGGCAGCAGGAAGTGGGCGCCCTTGCGATATTGCCGGGCAAGCGACTCCTCGACATCTTTCACCCCGAAACCGATCGTCATCGAAAGGTCCGAAACGTTCATGTCGACATAGCGATTGCCATCCGGATCGAAGAAGCAAGCTCCTTCCCCACGCTCGGCATAGAGTTGCGGATGGGAATAGTAGCCGGCCATCCATGAATTGGGCACGGCAGCCGGCATCACCGCCAGAGCGCGTTCACGAAGGGCGTGGGACGCGGGTGTGCGTTCGCGAAAGCGTGCAACCTCGCGCCGGTCGATCTGCGCTACACGATCACGATCGGCCACGAAGCGACCGGATTCAGCTAAGTTGGACGAAGTCATACAGGCAAGCTCCTGTGCGTCGGAAACGGTCGACGCAAAATTGTGTTTTCTGTTGATGGCCTAAATCAATTCAAAGTTTATTGGGAAGACGACGAATACACCTTCTTGCCCATGAACCAGGTTGCAAGCACCTTGGTATCGCCAATCTTTTCGGGATGGCCCGAATGGGCAAGTTCCAGAATGTCCTGGTCGACCATGATGAAATCCGCCGACTTGCCGACTTCCAGCGATCCGATCTCCCTGCTGCGGTTCAAGGCGCGAGCGCCGTCAATGGTGTAGGCGTCGATCACGTCTTCGACGGACAAACGTTGCCAGGGGCTGCTCGGCTGACCCCCGCGGCGAGACCGGGTCACACCCATCTCCATGTTCACGAAAGGCTGCGGGTCCCGCGTGAGCACCGGCGCATCTGACCCGGCGATAAGAACCGCGCCGGCATCCTTGGACGTTTTGGTGGGATAGTTGCACTGCTCGAAATAGTCATTGGGGTTGTGCAGCGCCTCATAGCTGTTGCCCTCCACCTTGTTGAAGAAGGGAACGGTACTGAGGTCGTAACCCTTGGGCTCGGCATACATCCAGCTAAAGGTATAGACGAGATTCAGGTGGTCTTCGCCGATACGCTTTATGTCAGCCGGCGTAGCACACTGCAGATGAGCGAGCGTGTCCGGGCGGGAGTAGACGCCGTCTGCCTTGCGTGCCGCCTCTATGGCCTCGAGCGCCATGTGCACCGCCGCGTCGCTGATCGTGTGGATGTGGACGGTGTAGCCCTTCAGATGCGCCTTCATCACATAATCGTTGAAGATCCAGGGCGCGTGCTGCGGAATACCAAATGAGATCGCGCATTGCCCGGGGTGGAACCCGTAGCGCTTGGTGAAATCGGCAATGGCCGTCGGTGTCGATACGTCTGCCGGGACTGCCCGTGCAAAGACGCATTCGGGCGACGAAATATCGACATAGCCCTTGACCGCCAGGAAGCCCTGCGCGTCCTTTTCGAAGATCGGCTGCAAATAAGGCACAGGGCGGAATGATGCGCCGAAGGTCGGTGGCGTGTTGTTCGGGTTGGCCTCCATGTCCCCGTCCGCAAATATCTTTACGGAATCCGCGGATGCCAGCGGGTTGCGCGCATATTTCTGCCTGATAACGTCCGCCTTGGCGAAAAGCGCGTCCCAATTCACGCGTCCGTCGGCATCGCGGAAGTCTTCCGGCTCCCAGAGCTGGGCCATATTCACGCGGAAGCTCTGCTGCCCCTGCTTCTGCAGCTTGTCGTAAACGTCGTACATGCTGTCCGGCCCGAAAATTCCGCCTGATGCAGACGTGGCAGCATCCCAGATCGCCGTTATGCCACTGCTGTTGAGCCGCAAGGCGAGCCGCTGCGGTTCGGCAAGCAGCTTTGCAAATTCCTGTCTCGAGACGTCGGAGGAATCGATGACAGACCGGCCTTCGTCCTGGATATCGCCGCTAGGTTCACCGTTGCGGTCAACGCCAACCACCGCCGTGTAGTGCGCGAAATCCGTTGCCAGCGTCTTCTTGGAATAGCCGACGGTCTCCCCCTTGGCGTTCTTGGCAAGCGCCAGGGCGCGGCTGTTGTAGGCGCTATGGTGAAGATCCCAACCTGTCATGATGACGGGATTGACCGGGGCGGCATCGTCCAGGGCAGCCCTCAGCGTTGCATATTTGGCGTCGGTCTGATTGCCGGCCGCATATTCCCATTGGTTAACGGCGAGCCATTGCCCCGGCTGAAGCTTTGCATCCACGACGCATTGGCGGACCAACACTGCAATCTCCGCCAGAGTTCGAGCCTTGGACTGAAGGCTGCAGCCGCCAAAGTCGACTATTCCGATAGGATGGATATGGGCATCCACGAGACCCGGCAGGATGAGCTTGCCGCCGGCATCCTCCACGATCGTCTTGCGACCGACGAAGGCCTCGACGGCGCGGTTGTCGCCCACGAACACGACCTTGCCGCTCTTTACGGCCATGGCTTCCGCGATGCGGTGCGATCCATCCACAGTGTAGACGCGGCCGTTCTTCAGCACCAAGTCGGCCTTGACCGGCTCGCGCGCGAATGCTGGCATCTGCGAGAGCATAGCGGCGACAGCCAACGATGACGCCACCGCCGGATTCCTCAGCCGGCTTGACCAGAAAGTTCGAAGCCTTGATCCGCTACGCATTACCATTCTCCAGAAAGCGGATGGATCTGCTTCCATGATGGGGTCCATCCTTCTCTCGCATGGGCATGCTTAGCGCCGCTTCGCGCAGAAGATCGCAGCGATCCGAGACAGTTCTTTCGACTTTCTGTGCCAAGGTCGCCGCCGGCTGCCACGGGATTGAAGCATCACCGAGACCATGGTACAATAGATGTCTGGGGGGCACTGCATGCTCGACTTCACCACGCTAGGTTTGCCGGAGAGCGGGCGTTCTGCCCGGTATTCTGAAGTGCTTGGTGAATATTACAGCTCGATCGAACCCAAGCGACAAGTTGTTGCCGAAATTGCTGAAGCAGACGCGCTGAACGCCTTCTCGATGGGGTTCGACCTTGGCCGACTGAGCTGCTCCGTGCATAAATGCAATTCGCCGCTCCATCGTTATTCCATACGCCAGGGATCGACGCGAGTAGGTTACTCTCTTCAATATATTGTTGAGGGCGATCTTAAAATTGTCAGCGACAGCTATTGCCATTCGGTAAGTGCGGGAGATTTGGTCTTTCTCCGTTCGCAAAGATTGCTGGAATATCACGCGTCGTCTGGCCGCAGTAAGACCATTGGTGTCCACGTCCCTTGGACGCTCGTCCAGGCTCTGGCCTACGGGCGGAGTTTGTCACTGGATAGAGTGTTCACAAGCCGGTCGGGAATCGGCGCCTGTGTAGCGTCCTTAATCGCGGCGATCTTCGATTCTCATGCGGAACTCTCCGCTTCGGACCGCGCCGCGCTTCAGACCGCCTTGAGCGAGACAATCATCCAACTCGGCACTCTGGCCATGGACTGCTCGGCCGGTTCGACGCGCGCCGGTCTGTTCAATGATATCAAGGCGATTGCAACCGCTGCGCTCGACGATCCGGCCCTAAGCCCTGCCCAGGTAGCCCAAAAAGCGGGTGTCTCGGTCAGGACTTTGCATCGCATCTTCCAGGCCTCGGGCGAGACGTTTTGGAGCTGGATCCGCGACCGGCGGCTGGAACGTTGCCATGCCGAACTTACGGCTCCGGCTAACTCGAAGCGGACCATCACTGAAGTGGCATTTCGGTGGGGCTTCAACGAACTCAGCACCTTCGACCGAAACTTCCGCAAACGCTATGGCGCTTCGCCGCGCCAAGTGCGGTCGAAAGCTCATGAAGAAGGCTGATTCGGCGGATCTTGGCGTCACCGCAGGCCGTGGAACATAGATGATCAGCGCTCTGCTGCTGGGGTAGTATGCTAGCCGTCTAGTCCCGGAGTTTGTCGCAGCGACATTTTGATGTTGTCGGCACGCGGAACGCTGCCCCCCGGGTAGCGGGCGCGGTTTGGTTGGCGTCTGTTTCAAGCGGCAGCTGCGATGAAGTCAGAACGGCCCGGGAATGGCCGGACAGAGAAGGCGGTTCCCGTTGGAGCGGGGATACCCGACAAGGGTGGTTTCCAGCCGTGCCTTGATCCTTTTAGATACATTCGTTGATTTTTGATCGAAAAAGGATCATATAGCGTCCAAAGGAGCGTTATATGGCGACCGCAGCCGCCGCGGCCACACCCGGCCGGAAGGATCTCACGGGGCCCGCCCTGCGAACCTTCTTTCGCATCGCCGATGCGTGGCGCCTAAGCGAGAATGAGCAGATGCGAA
>CBFRWL010000024.1:0-15496 GCA_965727025.1 uncultured Sphingomonas sp. | reverse complement strand
AACCCGTGTTTTCGCCGTGAAAGGGCGACGTCCTAGACCGCTAGACGATGGGGCCGCCGCGACCGTGCGGGCGGGGCTTAGGCGAGGCGGGGACAAGGGTCAATGCTCTAACGCTGGTGGAATGCGAAGTGCATCCGGTCAGCTGCGCGACGAGTCGTTGGAGCATATCGAGGGCAGCCCGATCCTGACTGGCGCTGGCTTATTCCCACTCGATCGTGCCGGGTGGCTTGGACGTGTAGTCGTAAGTGACTCGGTTGATGCCCTGCACCTCATTGACGATTCGGGTCGCAACGCGGCTTAGAAAATGCGGGTCGAACGGGAAGATATCGGCCGTCATGCCATCGGTGGAGGTGACGGCGCGCAACGCGCAGACATTGTCATAGGTGCGGCCGTCGCCCATCACGCCGACAGAACGGACCGGCAACAGCACGGCGAACGCTTGCCAGATGGCGTCATAAAGCCCCGCATTCCTGATTTCTTCGAGATAGATAGCATCTGCTTTGCGCAGTATGTCGCAGCGTTCCTTGGTCACTTCGCCCGGGATACGAATTGCGAGACCCGGGCCGGGGAAGGGGTGGCGTCCGACAAAAACCTCTGGGAGTCCAAGCTCACGGCCGAGGGCGCGAACCTCGTCCTTGAACAATTCGCGCAGCGGCTCGACGAGCTTCATGTTCATCCGCTCGGGGAGGCCGCCGACATTGTGATGGCTCTTGATCGTGACTGAGGGGCCGCCCGTAAAGCTTACGCTCTCAATGACGTCCGGATACAGCGTTCCCTGCGCGAGGAATTCGGCGCCGCCGACCTTTTTTGCTTCATTTTCAAACACGTCTATGAAGGTCTTGCCAATGAACTTTCGCTTGGCCTCGGGATCCGTGATGCCTTTGAGGCCGTTCATGAAAAGTGTTTCGCAATTTGCATGGACGAGCGGGATGCCATAATGTTCGCGGAACAGGCTCACCACCTGATCGGCCTCGCCTTGCCGCATCAGCCCATGGTCGACAAAAACGCAGGTGAGCTGTTCGCCGATGGCTTCGTAGATCAGCACCGCGGCCACGGCGGAATCGACACCGCCGGAGAGGCCGCAGATGACCTTCCCGGAGCCGACCTGCTGGCGAATCTCCCGGATCTTGGTTTCGCGAAACTCGGCCATCGTCCAATCGCCTGCGAGGCCGCAGACATGGCGGGCGAAATTTGCGATCAGCTTGGCGCCGTCAGGCGTATGGACCACTTCGGGATGGAACTGCACGCCGTAGAAGCGCCGCGCCTCGTCCGATGTAACGGCATAAGGCGCGCCTTCGGACCAGGCGATAGGGTGAAAGCCCGACGGCAGCGCATCCACCTTGTCGCCGTGGCTCATCCAGACCTGATGGCGTTCGCCTTCTTTCCAAAGTCCGTCGAACAATGCGGAGCGGCCGCCGATCTCGATGAAGGCGCGGCCGAACTCGCGTGCATCAGAAGACGGCACGACCGAACCACCCAGCTGCTGACACATGGTCTGCTGGCCGTAGCAAATGCCGAGGATCGGCACGCCTGCCTCGAAGAATTGATCGGGGGCGCGGGGGCTTCCAACGTCGGCGACCGAGGCCGGGCCGCCAGAAAGGATTATGCCCTTGGGCTTGAGGCGGTCGAACGCGTCGGCAGCGGCGGAAAAGGGCGCGATTTCGCTATACACGCCTGCTTCGCGCACCCGTCGGGCGATGAGTTGCGTTACCTGACTGCCGAAATCGACGATCAGGATGGAATCGTGGTGCTGAGCCGTCATGGCCAGCCGATAGGACGCAGAATCCAGCCTGTCCAGCCGCCCATAACGCCGCAGCTTCCTCTCCACCCGTGCAGAAAGACCATCCCGAAAAGTTAATGCAGAGGAGGGGAACGATCAAATTTACGCGCATGCGCAATAATCTTCTGTTTCACCTTGAAACTAATTGGACACCGGCTTATCTTTTGCTTGGTGCTGCGATCACGTCCCCCTTTCGTGATCGCGCATTAGCGCGCTTCGGCGCGCTCCTCCCTGAACCTTGGCCACCTCGTGCCATAAGCACGAGGTGGTTTTTTATTCGGCTGCTGCGGCTTGGTCGAAGCCGCCAAATTCCGAGCATAGCATCGCGAAAATCTTGGCGAACAGCAGCTGTGCCGCCGGAAGCCCGGCACCGGGCTGATGGAGGGCGGGGTCGAGATATAGGCTTCGATCGATCTCGATTTGAATCGCGTGAATGCCTCGCCCGGGGCAGCCATGACGATCGAGGCTGTAGCCGCCGGCATAAGGAGCGTTGCGAGCGGCGGGAAACCCTTCCTGGGCTGCCACCAGCTCGATCATGTCACCGAGAATCGCGCTGGCGCTACTGCCAAAGCGATCACCCACCACGATCGCCGGGGCATGTCCGCGCGATATATGTCGAATGGGCGGCATCGAATGGCAATCCAGCAGGATTGCAATGCCGAAACGCGCACGCGCAGCTTGGAGCGCGTCAGCGATCGCATCGTGATAAGGCCGGTGACATTCTTCCAGCCTGGTCGCCACCTCGGCGGCGCTGAATTTGCGTTTCCACAGGTTGAGATGATGTCCGACATGGCGGGGAATCAGGCCCAGCCCGTTACGCGTTCGTGCCGAAAAGATCAGACCGGGTGGCGGTGACCCTGCGATCATCGCGGCGTCCAGCTCGCGCGGGTCTCGGTTCAGGTCGATCCAGGCTCGCGCATGCCCCGCAACGAAAACCGTTGCCCCGCGTTCGACGGTCCGGCTGATCAGGCGGTCGGCGAAGCGGTCTTCAAGCAGCCACAGCTTGTCCGGCTGTTCGGCATCGGCAAGCAGGGCCGGCGCATAATAGCGTGCGCCGTGAGGCACTGAGAGGATGACCGGAAACTCCGGAAGGGAGGGGCCATGACGGATAAACGCAGCAGGCGCAGCAGAGGAGTTCACCTGGGCAATGTGAAGGCCCGCCCTATCATTTGCAACGAGGCGTCTTCAGGCCGCTGGAAAAAATTAAGCCATTGCAGCATAAGGGGGCTGCCACGGCTTTGAGGACTCTTGGGAATAGCAGTCGATGATTCGGATTTTGCTGGCTGAAGATGATGACTCGATGCGGGAATATCTCAGCCGCGCGCTTGAACGGGTGGGCTATTCGGTAACGAGCGTGGATCGCGGAACGCACGCGCTGCCGTTGATCGAGAGCAAAAGCTTCGACCTGCTTCTGACGGACATCGTGATGCCGGAAATGGATGGCATCGAGCTGGCTCAGCGTGCTGCCGTGATTGCGCCCGACATGCGCGTCATGTTCATCACGGGATTCGCGGCGGTTGCGCTCAAAACGGGAGCCGCGCAACCGCAGGCAAAGGTTCTCTCCAAACCCTTTCACCTGAGAGATCTGGTGGCCGAGGTCGATCGCCTGTTTCAGGTGGGCGACGCTTCCGGTCTCTGAGGCGGCTTGCGCCGGTCGACCGGCTCGACTATCAGCCGTCGCCGTGGGCGCGTAGCTCAGTGGTAGAGCACTGTGTTGACATCGCAGGGGTCGCAAGTTCAATCCTTGCCGCGCCCACCATTTCCCAGCCAGTTTCACCACTGGGTGATTATCTGTCGGGGCATATTCCCTACAGGGTGTCGTGCGATCATCGACAATCTTGAGCACAATAAGAGGTGGCGACACCTTCGATGCCGCCACCTCCGCTGATCGTAAAAATCGAACCGGCTTATTTTGCTTTCTGAACGTCTACGGTCGGCACTTTCACGCCGACGTCCTTGGTCGAAACGTCGACATCAGGGACAGCTACGTCGGTCGTCTTCGTACCGACATCGACCTTCGCCGTATCAACATCGAATGCTGGCGCTTGACCGCCTTTCACCGAAACCTCCGGAAGCTTGGTTTCCTTCGTCTGGTTGATATCGATCAGGCCGAACGCGAAGGCCGCGATAACGAGGACGACCGCAATGATCGCCAAAATCGCACCTGTGCCGATGCCGCGACGTCTGTCTATATCTTGCATCGCAATCTCTCCTCAGATTACCGCAGCGAGCCGCGACGGAACAAATTCACGATCGCCAGCAGGATCACCGCTCCGAGGAACGAAACCAGTAGCGAACGTGCATCGAAAGCGCCCGATGTAATCGGCGCGCCACCGATGAGCGAACTCAACAAGAAGCCGCCGAGCAGTGCGCCGACAATTCCGACCACGACATTGAGAATAATGCCCTGCTGCGCGTCAGTGCGCATGACAATGCTGGCGAGCCAACCAATGATGCCACCTACGATCAGTACGAGTAAAAGACCCATTATACCCTCCGATATACTTTATGGGGGCGGGTTGCGCCGCCAAACGTTAAGACGCGTGGTGCAATGATTAGGTTCCCCAGATTATTACGAAGGCGGTTCATCGAGTCCGCGGCACGATCCGCCTGCACAACCCGAGATTTTTGCATGCATGGCCGGAACGAATTGGCCGCTGGAGTGGTTCTGAAATCGCAAAGCAACTGAAATCAGGAGGTTAGGATGGCACAGAGAGAACGCCGCCGCGATCGTATCAGCAATCGGCTGAGCGAAATGAGCCGATCGGTTTCCCAACAGGCAACGACGCCTCGGCTTGCAGCGCTTGGCGCGATGGCAGCCGGCGCGGCGACATACGCCTATTTGCGGGACGGAGATCGGCGCACACGCCTCACCGGGATGGCGCGCGATTATGCCGATCGGGTTTCGTCATGGTGGTCGGGCGGATCGCAACCCACCCAGAATACGCCCGCAGCGTCGACGATCGCTGTCAACTGATCGAGAGATGATCATGAAGCGGCCGGGCATTTTGCCCGGCCCTTTTTGTTGATGCGATTGTGGTTTCTCGCCGTGCGAGGCAAGGGGCACTATGTCAATTGATCCTGCTCTTGCATCGCTTTCCCCACCACCGATGGCCTTGCTCGACGGGGCCAGTCTCTTCATCGATTTCGATGGCACGCTCGTTGATCTGGTAGACCGGCCGGAACTTGTGGTTGTGGATCGGGTGCTTCAGGATCTTCTCGGCACGCTTGGCAAGCTTTTGCACGGACGGCTCGCGATCGTCACCGGCCGGACGATCGAGCAAATGGATGAATTTCTTGGGAGCTTCGCGCAAACCATCGCAGTTGCCGGCAGCCATGGTGTAGAATGGCGCATCCCTGATGGAAGACTTCACGCGCCCATTGAGCTGCCCGATATCACGCCCGCCTTCGAAGCTCTGAGCGAGTTTGCCGCGTTGCATCCCGGAACGATCGTTGAGCGAAAGCGCTATGGTGTTGCGTTGCACTATCGGCTGGCGCCCCATGTCGAGGAAGAGGCACGGGCGACGGTGCGGTGTTTGGCGCGGGAATTCGGATTTGAAACGCAGATGGGCAAGATGATGGCTGAGATGAAAATCGTGGACGGCGACAAGGGGCAAGCGGTCGCGGCGCTGCTTGCCGAACCTTCGATGGCGGGAAGTCGACCTTGGTTCATCGGCGACGACATCACTGACGAGGCCGGCTTTGCTATGGCAAGAAACCTGGGGGGAGGCGGCATTTTGGTAGGCGCTCCGCGTGGAACCGCCGCCACCTATAGGCTTGCTGACGTCGCGTCGGTGCGCGCCTGGCTGATGGAAGCAACCATCCAACTCGCGTGACGGCGACGCTTGATCTCTGGCCGATCGGCAACTGCCAGGCCTCAGCGCTTGTGGACCGCCGAGGGCGCTTCGTGTGGGCCTGCGTGCCGCGCATCGACGGCGAGCCCGCCTTTTCCTCGCTGCTGGACGATAATCCTCCCGCCGGTGAAGGCGCGTTCGGCTTCTGGGAAATCGATCTTGTTGGCTGCGTGTCCACGGCGCAGGCATATCTGCGCAACACGCCGGTCCTGACGACCCGCCACGAGGATGGTGAGGGCAATGCGATCGAGGTCACTGATTTCTGTCCGCGTTTTCAACGCGCGGGCCGCACCTATCGGCCGGTCGCGTTCGTTCGCATCGTCCGTCCTATCGCCGGCAGTCCGCGCATCCGTGTCCGGCTTCGCCCGTCCCGCAACTGGGGTGCCGAGCAGGCCGGGCACACCCGCGGATCCAATCACATCCGGTATATATTGGCCGAAATGACGCTACGCCTCACGACCAGCGCGCCGGTCGGTTGGATCGAGGATGAGCGGCTGTTTCGGGTCGAGCGTCCGCTGCATTTCTTCCTCGGCCCTGACGAAAGCTTTTCCGAAGACGTCAAATCCGCCACCGAGTCGATGCTCGATCTCACCGTGCATGAGTGGCGGCATTGGGCGAGGGGGCTTGCCACTCCGCTTGAGTGGCAGGAGGCTGTCATCCGAGCGGCGATCACGCTCAAGCTCTGCCAGCATGAGGAAACGGGCGCGATCGTCGCGGCGATGACGACGTCCATTCCCGAGCATGCCGATAGCGGCCGTAACTGGGATTATCGCTACTGCTGGATTCGCGATGCTTATTACACCGTGCAGGCGCTCAATCGGCTCGGAGCGCTCGACGTGCTCGAAGCCTATCTCGCTTACCTTCGCAATATTGTCGACAATGCGGCTGGCGGCCACGTACAGCCGCTCTACGGCGTCGGCGGCGAAGCGCGGATCGAAGAATATCACGCATCGGGATTGAACGGCTATCGGGGAATGGGGCCTGTTCGCATCGGCAATCAGGCCTATGAACAGGTCCAGCACGATGCCTATGGCCAAATCATTCTCTCCAACGCGCAGGCCTTTTTCGATCAGCGCCTCTATCGCATGGCCGGCATCGAGGATTTTCGCGCGCTGGAGAAAGTGGGGGAGCGCGCCTGGCAGGTACATGACACGGCGGACGCCGGGCTTTGGGAACTCCGTACCAAAAGCCATGTGCACACCTATTCGGTGGCGATGTGCTGGGCCGCCTGCGATCGCCTCGCCAATGCGGCGCAGGCGCTCGGGCTGGCTGATCGCTGCATCTTCTGGCAGGCGCGCGCCGATCATATTCATAAGACCGTCATCGCACAGGCCTGGCGCGAAGAAACCAAGCGGCTTTCCGCTACGTTCGGCGGCGATGATCTCGACGCCAGCCTGATCCAGCTTCTCGACCTGCGCTTCCTGGCGCCCGACGATCCACGCTTCCGTTCGACGCTGCGCGCAGTGGAGGAGGGATTGCGACGTGGCTCCCACATGCTCCGCTATGCGACCGAAGATGATTTCGGCCTGCCGAAAACCGCTTTCAATGTATGCACCTTTTGGCTGATCGAGGCGTTGCACTTTACGGGAAGGGACGCCGACGCCCGCGCCTTGTTCGAGGAGATGCTCTCCCGCCGGACTGCGGCCGGGTTATTGTCGGAGGACATTGATCCAGTGACCGGAGAACTTTGGGGCAATTATCCGCAGACCTACTCGCTCGTCGGGCTGATCAATTGCGCGGTCCTGCTCAGCAAGCCCTGGAGCAGCGTTCGGTGAGCCTGTTATCCATCCTTGTCGTGCTCGCGGCGCCGTGGAATGTTTCGTGACGCGGCTGATCCTTGTTTCGAACCGTGTTCAGCCTCCCGCCAAGGATAGCAGCGGGGCGCAGGGAGGGCTCGCGGTCGCACTTCAGGCGGCGCTGCGGGAATATAGCGGGTTCTGGTTCGGCTGGTCGGGCGGGGTGACCGATCGGTACTCCGGTGAGATTGACTGGCAGACCAATGACGGCGTCACCACCGCTACCGTTGATCTGGAAGAGCAGGATGTCGATGAATATTATAACGGCTACGCCAATCGCACGCTGTGGCCGCTGTTTCACTATCGGATCGACCTGGCGGAGTTCGAGCGTGATTTTGCGGGCGGCTATGCCCGTGTAAACGCGCGCTTTGCCGACACGCTATCGCCACTGATCGAGCCCGACGATCTGGTCTGGGTGCACGATTATCACATGTTTCCGTTGGCCCGGGAATTGAGAATGCGCGGCGCGGTCAACCGCATGGGCTTTTTCCTGCACATCCCCTGGCCGCCGACAAATCTGCTGTTGTCGCTGCCCAATCACCGCGAACTGGTGGCGTCGTTGTTCGATTATGACGTGGTCGGCTTCCAATCGGAGGGCTGGCTCGACAGCTTCCTTCACTATGCTACCGAGCAAATGGGCGCGCAGGTCGATGATCACCGTCGGGTGACGGCGAACGGACGCACCATCCAGGTTATCAGTTGTCCGGTCGGGATCGACTTCGATGCTTTCACCGACGCCGCCAATTCACCGGCCGCTCGTTATGCGCGCTATCGGGTGAGGCAAAGCGCGGCCGGGCGGGACATGATTATCGGTGTCGACCGGCTCGACTATTCGAAGGGACTCGAAGAGCGTTTCCTTGGATATGAGCGCTTTCTGCGCCACCACACGCATCAGCATGGCGAAATCTTCCTGCTTCAGATCGCGCCGCCCTCGCGAGAAGATGTGCGCAGCTATCAGGAGATCCGCGCCAGCCTCGATGCCCTTTCGGGGCGGATCAATGGCGAGTTCGCCGATTTTGATTGGGTGCCCATCCGCTATGTCAACCATGGCTACCCGCGTGATCAGCTTGCCGGAATCTACCGTGCCGCACGCATCGGTCTTGTCACGCCTTTGCACGACGGCATGAACCTGGTCGCCAAGGAATATGTCGCCGCGCAGGATCCCGACGATCCCGGCGTGTTGATCCTGTCGGAATTCGCGGGGGCGGCTGCCCAGCTTAGCGAGGCGATGCTGGTCAATCCCTACAGCGCCGAGGAAATCGCCGACGCCATCCAGACTGCACTCACCATGCCGCGCGGCGAGCGCATTCGGCGCTGGCAGGCGCTGCTCGATGTCGTGCGCGAGCAGGACGTGATGTGGTGGCGCCGTCGTTTCACTGACGCGCTCGCTCAAGCACCCGTTTCCTCGATCGCGCGCGATTTTTCGGAGTCCAGCTGCAGCTGACGCCGGCGGGGCAGCGCCTGCGGCATCTCGTCGCGGATGAATGCGAGCAACGCTTCGCGCACATCGCACCGCAGATCGAACGCTTTGTCGGCGTTGGCGGCAGTCATCAGCGCCCGCACTTCGATCGTCCAGCCATCCATGCTGGTCACCTGCATGTTGAAGAAGCGCCCATCCCATTTCGGATTGTTCTTCACCAGTTCCGCGAGCTTGATCCGCAGCCGCTCAATGTCGCTCGCGGGGTCAAGATACCACAGCACCGTTCCGAGCAGCGCGCTGGTGCTGCGGGTCCAGTTCTGGAAGGGTTCTTCGAGGAATTTGGTGATCGGGACCACCAGCCGCCGTTCGTCCCACAGCTTCAGGACCACGTAAGTCAGGCGAATCTCTTCGACGCGGCCCCATTCGCCGGACATGATCACCACGTCATCGATCCGGATCGGCTCGGTAAAGGCGAGCTGGATGCCGGCAATCAGATTTTTGAGCGCCGGCTGCGCGGCCGCCCCGACCGCTATACCCACCACCCCAGCAGAAGCGATCAGCGTCACGCCTACAGTGCGCACGCCGGGGATGGTCATCAGCATCATGCAGATGGTGAGGAACAGGATCAGCAGTGAGCCTATCCGCGAGAGAATGCTGATCCGCGTGTGCCTCCGCCGTGCCGCGAGATTGTCCGGGGCTGTGATATCGGCCTTGTAGACGAGGATTTCGGAAGCCGCCTGAAGGACGGCGATGGCAAACCAGCCGACAAGTGCGGGAACAAGAAAAATGGCGGTTTGACGCCATATCTCGCCGGGCGCGCCTTCGAGCGGCACCGCGCGCTCGGCAAAATTGAGACCCAGGGCAATGTAGATCCATCTGAGCGGCCCGGTTATCTGCCTGAGCAGAATGTCGTCGGTTTGTGTGTGGCTGCGCGCAACGAGTCTGCAGAGCAACCTGACAGTGAGACGCGCCGCCGCCAGTGCTATTAGCGTGGCGATGGCAACGACGCCCGCGAACGAGAGCGCCGTGCGTAATGGTTCGGGCACTGCGGAGAACCAATGGAGCAGATCCGGCATCGCGTCCTACCGGTTCAGCCCCGTTCTATGTTCCCCCTGTTTCGATGAAGCGGTCGATCGCTTCGATGACGCCCGAATAGACCCGATCGAGATCAGGCTCGTCAATGCAATAGGGCGGCATGGTATAGATGGTGTTGCCGAGCGGCCGGACCAGCAGATCATGCTCCCGGAAATGCTGCATCAGCCGTGGGGCGAGATCGGAGAGATAATCGCCGTCGGGGCTTTCGAGTTCAAACGCGGTGATCGTGCCGATCTGTCGCGGATTGCGGATTGCCGGCATTTTGCAGAGCTGCGCGAGATATGCGGCCTGGCGTTCGCTCAAGATGCGAATGCGCTCCTGCACAGGTTCTTCACGCCAGATGGCAAGATTGGCGTTGGCGGCCGCGCAGGCAATCGGGTTGGCGGTATAGCTCGAAGAGTGGAAGAACATGTCGGCGCGGTTGGCGCTCCGGTGTGCGTCGAAAATCGGGCCGGTCGCGATCGTCACCGCCAATGGCACCGCGCCTCCGGTGATTCCTTTCGAGAGGCAGAGGATATCGGGAACGATGTCGGCCTGTTCGCAGGCAAGCAACGTGCCGGTCCGGCCCCAGCCGGTCATCACTTCGTCGGCGATGAACAGTACCTCATGCTTCGCGCAAATCGCCCGCATCTCACGCAAGGTCGCCGCAGAATAGATACGCATCCCGCCCGCACCAAGAACGAGCGGTTCGACGATGAAGGCGGCAGCCCGCTCACGCGCGCACAGATGTTCCAGCGCATCAAGTGTTGCTTGCTCCGCGCCTTCAGTCGGGAAGGGGAGACGGGCAACATCGAACAGCAGTGGTTGATAAGGCTGATTGAACACGCCGCGTTCGCCGACCGACATGCCGCCGATCGTGTCGCCATGATAGCTCGATTCCATCACGATGATGCGATGCCGCGGTTCGCCACGGTTTCGCCAGTAGCCGAGCGCCATCTTGAGCGCGACTTCGACGCTGGTCGATCCGCTGTCCGAGAAGAATATATATTTGAGCGGCGCAGGCAGCAGTTCGAGCAGCCCTGCCGCCAGTGCCTCGGCCTGCTCATGCGTGTAGCCGGCAAAGATGATCTGATCGAGCTTGGCCGCTTGTTCGGCGATCGCCGCCATGATGCGCGGATGGCAATGGCCATGGGTCGTCACCCACCAGGACGAGATGGCGTCGATGATACGCCTCCCGTCCGTCGTGTAGAGCGCTGCCCCCTCTGCGCGCGCAATCTGCGGAATCGGTTCATTCAACCCATGCTGGGTGAAAGGATGCCAGATGGGCGACGTCATGGCAGGAAATCCACTATATCGAAGCCCGATGCGAAAGCGCGTGCCAGCGATGCACCGTCGAGCGCGGGCAGGGGCGCCAATCGGCCGAGCCGTTTCACTTTGCCGAGCTCAGAGATAATGCCCTCGCTGTCGGCATTTTCTTCCCCGACAAAAGCGACGCCATGAACCATGATCTGGCGCAACCGAAGCGCCTCGATGGTCAGCAGGCTGTGATTGATCGTGCCCAGGGTGGTGCGCGCAACGATGATCACCGGCAGGCCCCACCGGCGGAACATGTCCGCATAAACCAGCGACCGCGTAAGCGGCACAAGCGCTCCGCCGGCTCCTTCCACGATGAGCGGCCTCTCGCTTTCGGGCAAGCCGAGCAGGTTGGGGTCGATTTCCACGCCGTCGATTGCGGCGGCAAGGTGCGGCGAGCAGGGCGTTTTGAGGCAGTAGGCTTCCGGCAATATGCGATCGGCGTTGAGCCCCGCGAGGCGAGCGACGGCTTGCGCGTCAGTGCCGTCCTCGAAACCGGCCTGAACCGGTTTCCAATAGCAACCATCGAGCGCCGCTGTCAGGGCAGCGGAAAACACGGTTTTGCCGATGCCGGTGTCGGTGCCCGTCACAATGAAGCCCTGGGTCATAATCCCAATCCTTCCAGTGCATTCGCGAGCGCGGCAATGTCATTTTCATCCGCATTGAGCGTGATCGAAATGCGCAGCCGCGCGCTGCCTCTCGGCACGGTCGGCGGCCTGATCCCGCGCACATCGAAGCCCGATTTCTGCAACGCCGCGGCCATATGCATGGCCTTGCCATCGTCGCCGACAATGACGGGCAGGATCTGTGAGCCAGTGTGGACATGCAGGCTTTCACCCGCGAAACTGACGAGTTTCTGAAGTCTGTCTCGCCTCTCCGGCTGCTTCAGAAGGTCAAGCGCACCGCGCACCGCCGCCGCCATGAGCGGAGAAGGGGCGGTCGAAAAGATGAAGCCACGGCCATAATTGACGAGCGTTTCCGTTATCACGCGCGGTCCAAGCACCAAGGCGCCTTCGCAACCCAGCGCCTTGCCGCATGTGGCAAGCCTTATGATATTTTCAGCAGTGCCGGCGGCAGCCGCGCAACCGCGTCCTTCGGGGCCAAACACCCCCACCGCATGCGCTTCGTCGATAACCAGAAATGCTTCGTGGCGGTCGGCGACGGCGATAAGGTCCTCGAGCGGGGCAAAGTCGCCGTCCATGCTGTAGAGGCTCTCGACAGCGATCCACGGCCTGCCTTTTCCGCCACGCTCGCGCCAACTTGAAATCGCGTCCTCAAAAGCCTCGGCATCATTATGCTTTGCGGCGACTTTTTCTGCGAAGCTGAGTCGCATGCCATCATGCACGCTCGCGTGGATCAGTGAGTCATGAACGATCAGATCGCGGCGATCGGGCAAGGCTGCGAAGATCGTGCTATTGGCTGCGAAACCATTGGCGAAATAGAGCGCGGCCCCGCAGCCGAAGAAGTCCGCAGCTTCCGCCTCGAGCATCTCATGTTCCGGATCGTTACCGCGCAGCAGCCTTGATCCGCCTGCGCCAATGGCGACTCCGCGCTCAAGCGCTGCGCTGACGACGTTCCGCATTTCCTGCGCGCGCGCGAGCCCGAGATAATCATTGGAGGAAAAATCCCGTCCCGCGCGCGGGATCAACATGCGCAGCCTGTCATGCGCAGCAAGCTCATCGAGCCGCGTGCGATGCTGATCGAGAATGGACACGATCGCGTGACTATTCGCTTTCGAGAGCAGTGCAAGTCTATTGCCATTTCCCGCGCCAAGCGGCTTTCGATTTCAGTTGGCTAACAAGGCATGATCCGGCTAGAGCCTCCACCGCTCTCCCCAGGCTTGCCACAGGCAACGAGCAGCGTTCGCTCGTGCTCGTGCGCCCAACTGTGAACCGAGGAAAGGATTGATGACAGCTTATATCGATCGTGCGGGGCTTCAGGTAGCGGCTCCGCTGGCTGAATTCATCGAGCAGAAAGCGCTGCCCGGCACCGGCTTGAACAGCGAGGGTTTCTGGCGGGGCGCGGCGCAGGTCTTTGCGACTTTCACGCCGGAGAACAAGGCGCTGCTCGCGAAGCGCGACGAGATCCAGGCCAAGCTTGATAGCTGGCATAAGGAGCGGCGCGGCAAGCCGATCGACCAGCGGGAATATCAGGCGTTCCTGCGTGAAATCGGATATCTGGTGCCGGAGCCGGCGCCCTTCGTGATCACGACGGAAAATGTCGACGACGAGGTCGCGACGATGGCCGGCCCGCAGCTGGTCGTGCCCGTTCTCAACGATCGCTTCGCGCTCAATGCCGCCAACGCACGCTGGGGCAGCCTGTACGATGCATTTTACGGAACGGATGCGCTGCCCGGCAAAGCGAAGCCCGGCGGCTATGATGCCGAGCGGGGCGCCCAAGTGGTCGCCCGGGTTCGCGAATTTCTCGATTCAACCATTCACGGCTGGGCGGCTGCACTGAAGGGCACGAGCCATCCGGCGCTGGTGGGGCGCAAGACCAACGGCCTCCTGTTCCGCCATAATGGCCTTCACATCGAAATCGTCATTGACCCCAATGATCCGATCGGCCGCGAAGATCCGCTCGGGATCGCAGACGTGGTCCTTGAATCCGCCCTCACCACCATCTGCGATCTGGAGGATTCGATCGCGGCGGTGGACGCCGACGATAAGGTCGCCGCCTATTCCAATTGGCTTGGCCTCATGAAGGGCGATCTCGAAGCGCGCTTCGAAAAAGGCGGCAAGACGATGACGCGCGCTCTGGAGAGCGATCGCGAGTGGACTGGTCTCGACGGCTCCCGCTTTGTGCTGCCGGGCCGTAGCCTGCTGTTCGTTCGCAACGTCGGTCATCTGATGACCACGCCGGCCATCAAGCTGCCTGATGGATCGGAAGCGCCCGAGGGCATACTCGACGGCATCGTCACCAGCCTCATCGCGATGCACGACCTGCGCGGGCTTGGCCGGTTGCGCAACAGCCGCAAGGGCTCGGTCTACATCGTCAAGCCGAAGATGCATGGGCCGGAGGAAGCCGCCTTCACCAACCGCCTGTTCGGTGCGATCGAGGATTTGCTCGGCCTCAAGCGCAACACGCTCAAGGTGGGTGTGATGGATGAGGAGCGGCGCACTTCGGTCAATCTCGCGGCCTGCATCGAAGCCGTTAAAACCCGAATCGTGTTCATCAATACGGGGTTCCTGGATCGAACCGGGGACGAGATGCACACCTCGATGCAGGCCGGCCCGATGATCCGCAAGGGCGCGATGAAGGAAAGCGCCTGGATCAAGGCCTATGAAAGCCGCAACGTGCAGATCGGGCTGGCCTGCGGGCTTTCGGGCAAGGCACAGATCGGCAAGGGTATGTGGGCAGCGCCTGATCGCATGGCCGACATGATCGAGCAGAAGATCGGCCATCCCAAATCCGGCGCCAATACCGCTTGGGTCCCGTCTCCCACCGCCGCAACCCTTCACGCGCTGCACTATCACCAGGTCGACGTCTTCTCGCGTCAGCGCGAGCTTAGATCCGAGCCGACGCCGGGATTGGATGCGCTGCTGACCATTCCGGTCTCGCCAGGCACCAACTGGTCCGACCAGGAAGTGTCCGACGAGCTCGACAACAATGCCCAGGGGATTCTTGGCTATGTCGTCCGCTGGATCGATCAGGGCGTGGGCTGCTCCAAGGTGCCCGACATCAACGATGTTGGCCTGATGGAAGACCGGGCGACCTTGCGCATCTCCTCGCAGCACATGGCCAATTGGCTGCTCCACGGCGTCTGCACGCCCGATCAGGCCGATGCCGCGCTGAAGAAGATGGCGGCCAAGGTCGACGCGCAAAATGCCGGCGATCCGCTCTACAAGCCGATGTCAGGGCATGAGGATATGAGCTACGCCTATCGCGCTGCGCGTGCGCTGGTGTTCGAAGGGATCGAGCAGCCCAATGGCTATACCGAGCCGCTGCTCCATGCCTGGCGCCAGAAGGCGAAAGCGGCGAGTTAAGTTCAGAGCGGTAATTCAGCGGAACAGCTAATGCGTCTTGCTTTCATGGGTACTCCGGATTTCGCCGTGCCCGCGCTGCAAGCGCTGGCTGCCGCGGGTCATGAAATCGCTGCCGTTTACTGTCAGCCTCCGCGCCCGGCGGGGAGGGGCAAGGCCCCGCGTCCCTCGCCCGTGCAGATGGAGGCGGAAGCACTTGGGCTGGAGGTTCGCACACCGGTCAGCCTGCGCGATCCGGCTGAGCAGGCGGCCTTTGCCGCGCTGAAGCTCGACGC
>CBFRWL010000023.1:0-15819 GCA_965727025.1 uncultured Sphingomonas sp. | reverse complement strand
CGATGATGATCCGCTGGCCAAGCTCGACGCGCTGCTGGCGAATCTTGATCAGGGCCTGGGCCCTGACAAGCTGGATCCGGCAGCCCTGCTGAGCGCGGTGCGCGCCATTGCGGCAGGTTCTGCCAAAGCGGACGCAGGCACCGCCGATGCGCTATTGTCCGCCGCCCTGGGAACGTCTCCAGCGACGGCGACCTCGGCAGCCAAGCCCGCGGCGAACATCGCTATGTTGCTTGCACGCGCAAACCCCGTGAAGACCGCCGAGCAGCCGACGCCGGGCCAGCTCCAATCGGCATTTGTTCACCTCGAGAAGCTGGTCGCTGCCGCCGCCGACGAAGGCAAAGCCGAAACGAAGCCAGCGGGCCGGGAGGTCGGAGGTGACCTTCCGAAGACAGTGGATGCGACGCCCGAAACGGGCAAAGCCGCGACCAAGCTTACTGAGCTGCTCGCGCGGTTGACGACATCGGCAAAGCCAGGGGCGGCCCCTCAGCAGCAGCAGCTCCCCCAGCAAGCTGCAAATCCGACGCGGCCCCAACCCGATCCTCAGCTCGCCGCGCTTGCTCAAGCACTTGAAGCCAAGGATGATCGCAAGGCGAATGCGGCCGGTTCAAAGCCAATGCCTGACCAGAGTTCGGCGGTGACCTCGCTTGCCGGCGCCGCCGCAGTCACGCAAACGGCCAATGTCCCGCCCGCAGCGATCCAGCAGAGCGCGCCAGCCGAAATCGCACCCCACCATCTCGATCTCGTCAAGGATAGCGAATGGCTGGACAGCTTGGCCAAGGACATCACCCGCGCCGCGCAGAGCGACACCCATCTGCGCTTCCAGCTCAATCCGGAGCATTTAGGAAGCCTAAAGGTGGAGGTGCTAAACGGCGCCAACGGGACCTCGGTCAAGCTGACCGCTGACACGGAGGCGGCGCGCGCCATTCTCGTGGATGCGCAACCGCGTCTCGTCGCCGAGGCAAGGGCGCAGGGGCTTCGCATCAGCGAGGCTCAGGTGAACCTGAGCAGCCAGGGCGGCCAGGGTGGCCAGCGTCATACCGGTGAGGCACCGCTGGTGGTTCGCACCAGTGCCGCTGCGGCGATTGCCGAGGTCGAACAGGATATGCCGGGGGGCTCCGGCGAACGATACGCGTGAGAGCGGGGAATTGAACCATGAGTGAAGAAGCAGCTGCGCCGCCGCCGAAGAAGAAAGGCGGCATGAAGAAGATGCTGATCATCGGCGTGGGCGCGCTCGTTCTAATCGGCGGGGGCATCGGCGCCGGCCTCTATGCTGCAGGCGCCGGCCTCGTCGGCGGCCATGCCGGACCTGTCGAGGATCCGAACAAGCCTCGCTTGGTTCCCAAAGAAGGGGCTGAGGGCAAGGGCGCCAAAACCTATATCGAAGGCAAGGGCGACGGTACCGAAAAGTTCGACCGCACCAAATATCAGGCGAGCTATTATCCGATCACTGAAACCTTCACTTCGAATCTCCGCGATTCGGACGGCTTCATGCAGCTCGGCATCGGCGTCGCAACCTATTATGATCAGAAGGTGCTCGATCGGATGAAATCGGACGAGATGCCGATCCGCTCCGCGATTCTGATGACGCTCTCGAACCAGGACGCGTTCGTCGTCTCCACGCCTGACGGAAAAAAAGAGCTTCAGAAGCAACTTAAAGACGCCATTAACCAAGTTCTCATATCGAGGGAGGGGTTCGGAGGCGTCGACGACGTGTACTTTACGAGTTTCATCATTCAATGACGACCAAGGCGAGTTCTCTTTCAGGCGATGAAGTTGCCGCGCTGATGGCCGAGCTGGGCGATACCGGCCTGGGCATTGGCGAGGAGAGCTCGTCCGAAGTCGTTCCCTTCGCGCTGGGCGTGGAGGATTGCCGGCCGACTCAACGCCTTGCCGGGCTGGAACGAATCAGCGAGCGGATGGCCCGATCGCTGCGCGGCGCGATGGAACCCTATTCCCGCTGCAAGACGCAGGTGAATGCCGATGCGATCGAAAACCGCCGGTTCGAGGATTGGTGTGCCGACCAGCGCGATTTCACCAGCCTGAGTCTGTATCGCCTGCGCCCGCTCAAGGGCGGCATGATGATCGTCATCGAATCGGAGTTCATCACCAGCCTCGTCGACGCATTCTATGGCGGCCGCGGCCAGGTGCCCGCACACAAGAAAAGTGAATTTACGGTGAGCGAAGAGCGAATGCTCGCACGCCTTACCGAGATGCTCGTCGGGCAGCTCAAAGATGCCTGGGTCGAGGTGATGAAGCTTGAGCCGGTACTGGTCTCGCGCGAGACCAATCCTGCTTACGCGACCGTGGCCAAGCCCCATGACACGGTGATCGTGCAACGCTTCACGCTGGTGCCCGCGCAAGGGCGGCCGGGGATGATCACCTTCATCTATCCCCAGGCGACGCTGCGGCCGATCGAGCCCCAGCTGTCTGCGAAAGTGCGCGACGACACCGGACCGGTGGACGCGGAATGGCGCCAGCGGCTCTTCTACGCGGTGGAGGACGTGCGCCTGCCCGTGCGCAGCGTCCTCGCCCGGCCCGAACTTACCATGGCGCAGCTCATGTCGCTGAAGCCGGGGGATGTGATCCCGATCAATCTTGCACCCAAGGTGCCGCTGCTGGTCGGATCGAAACGTTTTGCAGAAGGCACGATCGGGGAGCAGGAGGGCCGCGCGGCCCTGCTTGTCGAAGCGGTCGGCAAAGGGGTTGAGAGATGAGCGATATGACTGAGGCACCTTTTGCATCCGGGGACGATTTTGCCGGCCGCAACTATCGGCTGTTGTCGGACATCCCTGTCCGGCTCTCGGTCGAGGTCGGCTCGACCTCGCTCAAGCTGGCTGAACTGCTCAACCTCGCCGAAGGCAGCGTCGTGGAACTTGATCGCCAGGCAAACGAGCTGCTCGACATTCTCGTCAACGGCACGCTCGTCGCGAAAGGCGAGGTAGTGACAGTGAACGGACGATTTGGGATAAGGGTGGTCGACGTAGTTGCCACCGATGCGCGGATGACGGGGTTAGAGCGCCGCGCATGACCTCGGGCTGACACCCGATCGGGGCTGATCGGGGAATGCCTGTTTGAACCTGCTGCCATATTTCCTCCAATTGATTCTGATGCTTGCGCTGGTCCTGGGGCTGGCGGTGGGCTCGCTCTGGCTCTGGCGCAAGGTCCAGCCGGGCATGGGCACCGGAGGCCGTGAGCGGGCCATTCGCGTGGTCGATGCAATGCCGATCGGCGCCACCGGCCGGCTGGCGGTGGTCGAGTTCGCGGACAAGCGCCTGCTGATCGCGGTCTCGCGCGGCCGCATCGAGCTGATCGCCGAAGCGCCCGTGCCAACCTTCACGATTCCCGATCAGGATGGCTGAAGTGATCCTTTCGGGTGGCGCCGTCCCCTTGAAGGCGGGCATGCAATTCCAGCGCCGGACCCTCTGGATCCTGGCATTCGTGGGGATGGCGCTGCTCCTGTGCTTCCTGGCAGCCCCTGCATTCGCGCAGGCCGCCACGCCGCCGACCGGCGGGCTCAATCGCGCTCTGAACGCCATCTCGGGCGATGGCCGGCCGCTATCGCTCAGTCTTCAAATCCTGCTGCTGATGAGCCTGCTGACGGTGCTGCCGTCGCTGATCCTGATGATGACCAGCTTCACCCGCATCATCATCGTGCTCTCGATTCTGCGGCAGGCGCTCGGTTTGCAGCAAACGCCGCCCAATCAGGTTCTGGTCGGGCTCGCCCTGTTCCTCTCGCTGTTCGTGATGCGGCCGGTGGTCGACCAGATCAACCAGACTGCCTATCAGCCCTATGGCCAGGGCACGATCAGCATCGAGGAGGCGATCACGCGCTCGGGCGCGGCTTTCCACAAGTTCATGGTCGCCCAAACGCGCCAGACCGATCTCAAGCTGTTCGCCGATATTGCCAAAGCGCCCGCGTTCACCCGGCCCGCGGATATTCCGTTCTCGATCCTCTTACCCGCCTTCGTCACCAGCGAGCTCAAAACCGCTTTTCAGATCGGCTTCCTGATCTTCCTGCCCTTCCTGATCATCGATCTGGTCGTTGCCTCCACCCTGATGGCGCTGGGCATGATGATGTTGTCACCCACGATCGTGTCGATGCCGTTCAAGCTGCTGCTGTTCGTGCTGGTGGATGGTTGGGCGCTGACGATGGGCTCGCTTGCCGGGAGTTTCGCCAGTGGATAGCGCGCAGACCGCCGACTATTTCATCGGAGTCGCCCAGCAGGCGCTGTGGGTGTTGGCGCTCGCCTCGGCACCGATCCTGCTTCCGGCACTGGTCGCGGGCCTGATCCTCGGCATGATCCAGGCTGCGACCTCCATCAACGAGCAGACCCTATCCTTCGTCCCCAAGCTGATCGTCGTGGCCGCGACGCTCGCGCTGGCAGGTGGCACCATCATGATGATGCTGGCGGATTTCACCCGCGAGATGTTCGCCCGGATTCCCGATCTGCTCCGATGAACTCGCTTGGCGATCTCGTCGCGCTCGAATCGCAGCTCTGGCTTTGGATGATTGCGATGCTCCGGCCCGGCGCGGCGTTCATCGCCGCCCCGGTGTTCGGTTCACCGACCGTGCCGGTGCAGCTTCGGCTGGTGGTCTCGCTCGCCATCGGCATGCCGGCTCTGGATCTCGTTCCCTTCAGCATTCCGCCTGACGGGCTCGTCTCGTTTCAAGGCTTCGCATTGATCGCGGGCGAATTGCTGGTGGGCCTCGCGCTTGGCTTTTCGGTGCAGATCGGCTTCGCGGCCGCGTCCATCGCCGGGGAACTGATCGGCAATACCATGGGCCTCGGGTTCGCCAGCATGGTCGATCCGATGAGCGGCACCTCGACTTCGGCATTGTCGCAATTCCTCACCATCCTGGCGACCTTCCTGTTCCTTGCCTTGGGCGGGCATCTCATCCTCGCCTCGATCATTATTGACAGCTATAAGGTGCTGCCCCCCGGACATGCGTGGCTGATGGCGGGCGCTGCACACCGGATCGTGCTGTTCGGCGGAGATCTTTTCGCGGCAGGGCTGGCAATAGCGCTCCCGGTCGGTTTCTCGCTGGTGCTGGTGCAGATCGTGATGGGGATGCTTTCGCGTTCCGCCCCAGCGATGAACCTGTTTGCGGTCGGCCTGCCGGCAACGCTGATGGCCGGCCTCGTGCTGCTTGCGATCGCGGCACCTTCTATGGGTGAGGGCATCACTGCGGCGATGCTGCGCTCGCTCGAACTGGCGCGTGATATCGCGCATGGCGCATCGGATTAGGAAGCAGAGGCGATGGCGGAAGACGCCGACAGCGACCAGAAAACCGAACAGCCGACCGCCAAGCGACAGAGCGAGGCAGCCAAGACCGGTGACGTTCTCCAGTCGCGCGAACTCGGTACGGCTCTGGTGGTGATGGCGGGCGCGGCATGGATCGCGCTGGCAGGCCCGTGGATGATGACGTCGCTTCAGACCATGCTTCAGCATGCGCTGATGTTCGATTTCGGCGCGGTCGAGAATTTCAAGCCCGGCAAGGCGTTCGCCGATCGCATCACGGACATCGCGGTCCCGCTGCTCAGCCTGTTCGGGCTGACGCTGCTTGCGGCCGTCGGCGCACCCGCGCTGCTGGGATCGCTTGGCTTCCGCTGGGGCGCGATCGGCTTCAAGGCCGACAAGCTCAACCCATTGCAGGGCATCAAAAAGATCTTCGGCGTGCAGGGATTGATCGAGCTCGGCAAGTCGATGGCCAAGGTGCTTCTGCTCGGCGCGATTGGCATATGGGTGCTGATGCATCAGTCCGACGAACTGATGACGCTCGGGCGGCAACAGATCATTCCCGCACTCGGGCAGCTCGGCTATGTGTTCGTCTTCTCCGTGCTGGTCATGGCCTTCGCGCTGGTGCTGATCGCCGGCATCGACGTCCCCGCACAGATCCTGCAGCGCGGCGCGCGCCTGCGCATGACGAAGCAGGAGGTGAAGGACGAGGCCAAGCAGACCGAGGGCTCGCCGGAAATGCGCGCCGCGATCCGCCGCCGCCAGCAGGAGACAATCAAGGGATCGGCGCGCGGTGCGATTGCGGAAGCGACCGTGGTGCTCACCAACCCTACCCACTTCGCAGTGGCGTTGCGCTACCGGCCAGGCTTTGACGCCGCGCCGATCGTCGTAGCGCGGGGACGCGGGGCGACCGCCGAAGCGATCAGGGAACTGGCCACGGAGCAGGACGTGCCGATGCTACGCTATCCGGAACTCACCCGCGCAATCTATTATACCACACGCGCCGGGCAGATAATCCGCGAGGACCTGTACATCGCGGTGGCCACCGTGCTGGCGTTCGTCTTCAACATCGAGACTGCGCTGGCGGAAGGGGTTACGCAACCCACTGTCGATGTGCCACGCGACGTTCGCTTCGATGAGGATGGCCGCAAAGCCAATTGAGCTGCCAGTTGAGGCCTGCGCGCGGCCGTGCGAATGGAATTCACCGCTAAATAATGTGCCGCCCCTGCCGTTACTCAGCCTGTACGGATGGGGGCCTTATCCATGGTGACTTCGGTTTCGAGCGGCATCGCCAATACCCTGGGGGTGGGCTCAGGCATCGACACGGCGTCGCTGATCGATCAGCTCGTGGCGGCGTCGCACGATCCCAAGGACGCCACGCTCAAGGCCAAGCAAGACCTCAACACCGCGCAGATTTCAGCAATCGGCCAGGCATCGTCGGCGATCAGCGGCTTTTCGAGCGCGCTGACCTCGCTGATCGGCGGAGGCACACTCTTCACCCAGCCGACCGTTTCCGACAGCAGCGTGCTTGCGGCAACGGCGGTACCGGGCGCACGCATCGGCACGCTGTCCACACAGATCGAGGTAGACCAGCTCGCCCAAGCGCAGTCGCTGGTTTCGGCTAACCTGACGGACGTGAGCACAGCGGTCGGCAAGGGTACGCTGACGCTTACAACCGGCACAGGCAGCTTCCCGATCACGATCGACGATAGCAATAACAATCTGGTCGGCCTCGCCCGGGCGATCAACCTCACCGGTAGCGGCGTCACCGCGAGCATCGTTCAGGATGTGAATGGCGCGCGTCTCGTGCTGAAAGGCGGCACCGGTGCCCAACAAGCCTTCACGCTGGCCGTCGCCCCGGGCGCCGAGGCAGGCTTGTCGCGCTTCGCCTATGATCCGAACGTCTCAGGCGGGATGACGCGCGCGCAGCAGGCGCAGGATGCGCTGCTGAAGCTTGATGGTGTCAGCGTTTCGCGCTCGTCGAACAGCATTGGCGACCTGATCGATGGATTGAAGCTCGATCTGAAGGCAGCGAAGCCTGGCACGAGCATCGCGCTCGGCGCCAGCCGCCCCACGACCGCGCTCAAGCAGGCGGTCACAGATTTCGTCGACACCTATAACGCGCTGAAGTCGACCCTGGACGGGCTGACGCAGGCCGCCAGCGGTTCGACCGCCTCGGGGCCGCTGCATAGCGACACCGGCATCCGCACGCTTCGCCAGCAGCTCCAGCGGCTGACTTCAACCCCGTTGGCCTCTGGCGGCACCTATTCCACCCTCGCCGAAATCGGCGTCGCCACCCAGCGTGACGGCACCCTGACGGTCGACAGCGCCCAGCTCGATGCCGCGTTGACCAATGACCCGGACGCGGTCGAAGCGCTGTTCAACCCCGGCCAGAGCAGCGACAACCCCTTGGTCAAGGTCGCCAGCAGCTATGGCCGCACCAAGCCGGGAACCTACAGCTTGGCTAATCTCGTCCCCGGCAATGGCGGCACCGCGGCGAGCGGCACCATCGCCGGTCAGGCCGGCATCGGATCGGGCACCCTGCTCATCGCTTCCCCCAGTTCCGACGCGGCAGGGCTCGTTGTCGAACCGCAAGGCAATGTCGCCAGCGCGACCGTGACCGTGGATCTCGGCCTCGGGGGTGCGCTCAAGGCGATCAGCGATCTGCTCACCTCCAGCACTGGCCCCTTCCAGAGCAGCACGGCGCGTCTCCAAGCGCAGGCGACCGAATATTCCAAGGATCGGACCAAGCTGGAAGATGACACGAGCCGATACAAGACGCAGCTCACCAACCAGTTCGCGGTAATGAACGGCCGGGTGAGCGCGATCAAGGCCACGCAAAGCTACCTTGAGCAGCAGGTCGCGCTGTGGACCAAGAGCAACAATTAATCCCGAACATCGAAGAACGGAAGGCCTGGACCATGTACAGAGCAGGAAACCATTTCGGCGGCGCGGGCGCGCGCTATCGGAACATTGAAAATCAAACCCGGGTTGAGGGCGCCTCGCCGCACAAGCTGATCGCCATCCTGTTCGAGGAACTGCTCCGTTCGGTCGATGCAACCAAGTTGGCGGTGGAACGGGGCGATCTTGCCCGCCAGGCCGACCGCCAAGCGCGCGCGCTTTCGATCCTGCAGGCGCTCGAAGGCAGCCTCGACATGGAGCGTGGAGGCGAGGTCGCAGCCAATCTCGCGTCGATCTACCGGCATGCCCGGAAACTGATAGCCGGGGGCACACGCGAGAAAAGGCCGGAGTTCATTGCGCGCGCGCATGACATCTTGGGAGACATTGCAGGAGCTTGGCAGCAAATCGGCTGACTCCATTTCCTTGCGGCTCTTCCTCCGGCGTACCATATCGAAAATCTGCCGTTCGGCCCCGGCTACCATGAGCAGCTGCATTCTTGCTATTGACGCATCGCAGCATCGCCTGCGACCAAGCAACCGTCTCAAATCGGTAGTGCCATGCGGATTGTGATCATCGACGATTCCGGTTTGCGCGCCACGGTCCTTGAAGAAGGGCTGCGCGAGGCAGGCTATGACGACATCCATGTCGTGCCGCCGCAAAGCGGTTTCGTCGCCCGACTCGAGCGGATGGCGCCCGACGTGGTGCTGATGGATCTTGGCAATCCAAGCCGCGATACCTTGGAGGAGATGCTCGCCGTCAGCCGCGCGCTTGCACGGCCGATCGCGATGTTCGTTGACCAATCGGACGAAGCGATGATCGGCGCCGCAATCGATGCCGGCATATCCGCCTATGTCGTGGACGGGCTTCGCAAGGAACGGGTGAAGCCGATCATCGATCTTGCCATACGTCGCTTCAATGCCTTCGCCAGAATGCAGACCGAGCTCGACGAGGCGAAAACCGCCCTTGCCGAGCGCAAGACCATCGATCGTGCCAAGGCCATTCTCATGAACAGCCGAAACCTGACGGAGGCAGATGCCTATGCTCTGTTGCGTAGCACGGCCATGAACCAGAATCGCCGCATCGTCGACGTTGCCGAGGCACTCATCACCGCAAGCAGCCTGCTGGGAGGAAAGGCATGACGCCGCTTTCAATCGCTTTTCTCCCGCTGACGGACAGCGCCGTTCTGATTGCGGCACGGGAGAAGGGCTTTACGGAAACGCAAGGGATCGATCTGACGCTGGTGCGCACCACATCGTGGGCAACGCTTCGCGACCGGCTGGTCTACCGCCAAGTGGAGGCCGCGCATATGCTGGCGCCGCTGGCGATCGCGGTGACGCTTGGCCTGAGCCAGCATCCGGCCAGGCTTGCCGCGCCGTTCAAGCTCAGCGTCAACGGCAACGCGCTGGCGATGTCGACGACGTTCGCGGCGGCGCTGGACCCCGATCCCGTTTCGCGGATCAATGATCCGCTGGCCGCGGCACATGATTTCGCCGCCGCCATCGGCCTGCATCATCGCAAACCGATCGTCGGCGTGGTCCACCGCTTCTCCAGCCACGCGCTGATGCTGCGTTACTGGCTTGCCTATGCCGGGATCGATCCTGATCGGGACCTTTCTCTCCGCGTCCTTCCGCCGTCGCTGATGACCGAGGCGCTCAGGGCAGGAGAGATCGACGGTTTCATCGCTGGCGAGCCGTGGAGCAGCGTCGCAGTTGCTGAGGGGCTGGCCGAGATCGTCGCCGTCGGTACGCGCATCTGGCGGCGCGGAGTCGAGAAAGTGCTCGGGTTCCGCGCTGACTGGATGGAGGATAATCCCGAGCTCGTCGACCGGCTGCTGGTCGCGCTGTCACAGGCAGCGGAATGGTGCGATGCCAATCGCGAAGAGCTCGCCGAAATCCTCGCGCGCCCCGAATATGTCGGCCAACCCGTCGAACGACTGATGCCGGCGCTCAGCGGCCGCCTCATTCTCCGCCCTGGCGATGCTGCTCTGGATTTTCCGGATTTCATGCTGTTTCATCGAGAGGCTACCGCATTCCCATGGCGCAGTCAGGCGTTGTGGATCTATTCCCAGCTCGTCCGGTGGGGCGAGGTCGAGCCAAGCGAAGCCGCCGAACGGGCCGCGGCCGATGTGTTCCGTTCGGACATCTATCGCCGTGCGCTTGCCGAAGCGGCGCAGCCCATGCCCGGCGCAAGCATGAAGCTCGAAGGCGCACTTTCCACGCCGACCGCGGTAGGAGCGCATCATGGTACACTGACGCTCGGACCTGACCACTTCTTCGACGACCGGATATTCGACCCGGGAGCGATCGACCGCTATCTGGCGAGTTTCAGCCAGAAATAGCTGCACCGCAACGAACGATGCTGCGGCTGCGAAAAAAGATGCTTGCAAAGATCGCGAATCGGCGGCAGGTTTGCTGCCGATGGGGTGAGGCTGCCCCGACATAGAGCCAGCTGCCCAAAGAAGGGTGGCTTCGGCTCATCTCTAGATAGATCAGGCACAGTCGCCGCCGATGGGAAGCATTTCTCGTCGCGCGGCTTTTTTTCGTTTTGGGGGAATTCGATGACGGACAGCCATGATGACGACCGCAACGCCACCGGCTTCAAGGCTCCGGCGCTGAATCGTCGATCCTTCGTGCAGCTTGGCGGCGTGGCCGCCACGGGCGCACTATTCGGCGCAATCAATACCGCTTTTCCTTCGGGAGCCTTTGCTGCTGGCGCCGGCCCGGAGGTGAAGGGTGCGAAGCTCGGCTTCATTGCGCTGACCGATTCCTCGCCGCTGATCATCGCCAAGGAACTCGGGCTCTTCGCCAAATATGGCATGCCCGATGTGCAGGTGCTGAAGCAGGCGAGCTGGGGCGCCACGCGCGACAATCTCGTCCTCGGATCAGCCGGCGGCGGCATCGATGGCGGGCATATCCTGACGCCAATGCCCTATTTCCTGACGCTCGGCACGATCAGCCAGGGCAAGCCGGTTCCGATGAACATCCTCGCGCGGCTCAACGTCAACGGCCAGGCGATTTCGGTGGAGAAGGAATATCTCACCGCCCATGCCGATCTCGATTCCTCGAAAATGAAGGGCATTATCGCCAAGCGCAAAGCCGCGGGCAACAAGATCACCATGGCGATGACCTTCCCTGGTGGCACTCACGATATGTGGATCCGCTACTGGCTCGCCGCCGGTGGGATCGATCCGGACAAGGATCTCGAACTCATCACCATCCCGCCGCCCCAGATGGTCGCCAACATGAAGGCGAACACGATGGAGGCATTCTGCGTGGGCGAGCCCTGGAACGACCAGCTCGTCGCCCAGAAAATTGGCTACACGGCGGTTTCGACCGGACAGATGTGGATGAATCATCCGGAAAAATCCTTCGCCATGCGGGCGGATTGGGTGGCGCAGAACCCGCGCGCCGCGATCGCGCTCACCGCCGCTGTGATCGAGGCCCAGCGCTGGTGCGACAACCCCGCCAATCTCGCGAAGCTGTGCGAGATCGTCGGCGGGCGCGACTGGTTCAAGGTACCCGTTACCGACATTCAGGATCGTCTTGCCGGCAACTTCACCATGGGTGACGGCCGCGTCTTCACCAATGCGCCGTTCAAGATGAAGTTCTTCGCGCAGAACGCGTCGTTCCCATATAAGAGCCACGAGCTGTGGTTCCTCACCGAGAACCAGCGCTGGGGCAAATTGCCCATGACAACCAACAAGACAGCCTTGCTTGCCAAGGTCAACCGCTCGGATATCTGGCGCAAGGCGGCTGCCGCCGCGAAGGTTCCGGCCAATCTCATTCCCAAGGGCGAAAGCCGGGGGGTCGAGAAATTCTTCGACGGCAAGGTCTTCGATCCGGGCAATCCCGACGCCTACCTCAAGAGTCTCGCCATCAAGCGGGTCTGATCTTCAAAGGATAATGGTCATGTCCGTTTCGCCCGTCAAACTTGTGGAGACCGTTGCCGGCATGTTGCCGGAGCATGTTTCCGCGGCGCAAAGTGCCGAGATTATCCGGCACCCTTCGGCGCCGAACGAGCAAGCGAAGGCCTCCATGTCCGCACCGCCCGCCAAAGCCCGTTCCGTGTGGCTGGACCGCATCAATGACTTCGCGGCCGCCGTGCTGCCTTCGTTGGTGCTGCTCACTGTTCTGCTCGGCTTCTGGCAACTCGCCTGTTCAGGCGAGGGGGCGACGCTGCCCAGCCCCTCGAAGATCTGGACCGAGAGCCATGAGGTGATTGTCCACCCTTTCAAGGGCGTGACGTTCGATATGGGCGGAATGCACATTCAGGAGGGCGGCGACGTCGGTATCGCCGGCCATGTGCTCACCAGCCTCGGCCGCGTCGCCTATGGCTATGGGCTCTCCGCGATCATCGGCATCGCGCTTGGCGTTCTCATTGGACAAAGCCGCACCGCCTATCGCGCGCTAGACCCCTTCTTTCAGGTGCTGCGGACGATCCCGCCGCTTGCCTGGCTACCGATCAGTCTTGCGATCTTTCAGCAGGCGGGTCCCTCGGCGATCTTCCTCATCTTCATCACGGCGATCTGGCCGATCATCCTCAATACGGCGACCGGCGTGCAGAATATCCCGCAGACCTATCGCAACGTCGCCAAGGTTCTTGCACTTAACCCATTCGAATATTTCATCAAAATCATGCTCCCTGCGACGGTGCCCTATATGTTCACCGGGCTTCGCATCGGCGTGGGCATGAGCTGGCTCGCGATCGTCGCGGCGGAGATGGTGCAGGGCGGCACCGGCATCGGCTTCTTCATCTGGGACAGCTACAACAGTTCGCTGCTCACCGACACGATCGTCGCACTGGTCTGGATCGGCATGACCGGTTTTGCGCTCGACAGGCTGGTCGCCTTCATCGGCCGCCGCATTTCCCGCGCCTGAGGAGAAGGGACATGAAAGTTCGCAGCTATCTCGCGCTCGAAGGCATCAGCGTCGTCTTCCCGACCAAGACTGGGCCGTTCACGGCGGTCCAGAATGTCGATCTTTCAATCGAGAAGGGGCAGTTCGTCGCGCTGATCGGGCACTCCGGGTGCGGCAAATCGACTCTGCTCAATGTCATCGCGGGCCTGACGAAGCCCGCCCGCGGCGTGGTGTTCCTCGATGGCGAGACCGTCGACAAGCCGGGTCCGGATCGCGCCGTGATCTTTCAGGATCACTCGCTGCTGCCCTGGCTGACGGTTGAGGAGAATGTTCGCCTCGCCGTCGACAAGACAATGGCCGGCAAGAGCCGGGCAGAGCGCAAGGAGTGGGTGCACCACAATCTCGAACTGGTCCACATGACCCATGCCGCGACCAAGCGGCCCGGCGAGATTTCGGGCGGCATGAAGCAGCGCGTCGGCATCGCCCGCGCCATTGCGATGCAACCCCGCGTGTTGCTGATGGACGAGCCGTTCGGCGCGCTCGACGCGCTCACCCGCGCCAGCCTCCAGGATACGGTGATGGAGATCCAGTCGCAGCTTCACACCACCGTGGTGATGATCACCCATGATGTCGACGAAGCCGTGCTGCTCGCCGATCGCGTGGTGATGATGACCAACGGCCCGGCCGCCGCCATCGGCGAGGATCTGCCGATCACGCTGACCCGACCGCGCAATCGGATCGAGATGGCCGAGCTGCCTGCCTACAATCACGCCCGCCACGCGATCCTACACTTCCTGCATCAGAGATATTCAAACCCGTTCGACGAAGCGGCCTGACGCAGGGTGCCCCGGGAGAGGGCGCCTGAAAACTCCACAAACCAAAGCTCATTTCCAAAAAAGGGGGAAAAATGAGAACGCTACAGCTTTGCCTGCTTTCCTGCGCCGCCATCGGTTCGCCGCTGCTGGCCGAACCCATCAAGTTCAAGCCGCTGATCGATACACGCCTGCGCTACGAGAATGTCGATCAGGCCGGATTCGCCAAGGATGCCGACGCGCTCACCGCCCGGGTTCGCGCGGGTCTTGAACTGAGCAGCGGCCCCTTCTCCTTCCTCGCGGAGGCCGAGGGCACGCTGGCGATCAGCGAGAAATATAATAGTGGTCTCAATGGCAAGACCGCCTATCCGCTGGTCGCCGATCCGAACAATATCGAACTGAACCGTATCCAGCTCCAGTTCAAGGGCATTCCCAAGACGGTGATCACCGCCGGCCGGCAGAAGATCAATCTCGACGACCAACGCTTCGTCGGCGCGGTCGGCTGGCGCGATAATGAGCAGACCTTCGATGCCGCCCGCATCGAATGGACCGGCGTCAAGCATCTCAAGCTCGACATCACCTACGCATGGTCCGCGCGCACCATCTGGGGCATCGACGGCACCAACGCGACCACGCCGCCACGTCCACAGGCGATCAAGGGCGATAATGTCTTCGCCAACCTGGCCTACACGACCAAGCTCGGCACGCTGACCGGCTTCTATTATCGCGTCGATGAGGATGAGCCGGTGGCCGCGCTCCTCCGCAATTCCAGCCAGACCTTCGGCGGCCGCTTCACGGGCGCTTACCCATTCTCCAAGACGGTGAAGCTCACCTATTCGGCAAGCTACGCCAACCAATCGGACATCGGCACGAGCCCGATCGATTATTCCGCCGATTATTATCTCGCCGAGGCGGGTCTCGAGGTGAAGGCTCTCAAGCTTGGCGTCGGCTATGAGGTGCTCGGCGCCGACGGCAGTGTCACCACCAAAGCGACGGGCCTGCCTTTCGCGGGCGGTTTCGCCTTCCAGACGCCTTTTGCCACGCTCCACAAGTTCCAGGGCTGGGCCGACAAGTTCCTCGTCACGCCCGCGACCGGCATCAAGGATCTCTATGGATCGGCGGGCTATGGCTGGAAGAAGGTCGGCCCGTTCGACACGATCGGCATCACGGCAGTCTATCATGACTACAAGGCCGATCGGCTCGGCGCGCATTATGGTGACGAGATCAATCTCCAGCTGCTCGCGAAGGTCAAGAAATACACCTTCACGCTCAAATATGCGGATTACAACGCGAAGGCGCTCTTCACCGACACCCGCAAGATCTGGGCTTCCGTCGAATGGGCGTTCTGAAATGATGCACTGCGGCAAATTCAGGGTTGCACCGACACCCGAATCGCAAGATAATGACATCAACTGAGGACATCCCAACGACGGGCTGACCTCCTTCCAACACCATCAGCAAAGCCGCTGTCCGATTCCAGCTTCGCGCCGGGATCGACGGCGGCTTTTTGCGTTTTCGAGGACAGCTAATGGCGACGACATTCTGGGACACCACCAGGGAGAAAACGGAAAGCAGCTTCTGGCAGGCGGGCCACCGGCCCACGCTGATCGCGGCGTTCCTCTATTTCGATCTGGCCTTCATGGTGTGGGTGCTGCTCGGGCCGCTTGGACCGGACATCGCCAAGGCGCTCAGCCTCACCCCCGCGCAGAAGGGCCTGATGGTCGCGACGCCGACGCTCGCCGGTGCAATCCTGCGGGTGATCAATGGCCTGCTGGTCGATCGCATCGGGCCGAAGCGCTCCGGTGCGATCAGCCAGCTGATCGTGATCGCCGGGCTGTTCACGGCCTGGTTCCTCGGCGTCAGCAGCTTCGCCGGCACGCTTGCGCTGGGCGTGATTCTGGGCTTCGCGGGTGCCAGCTTCGCCATCGCGCTGCCGCTCGCCAGCCGCTGGTATCCCGCCGAGCATCAGGGCAAGGCGATGGGGATCGCCGGCATGGGCAATTCGGGCACCG
>CBFRWL010000022.1:0-15877 GCA_965727025.1 uncultured Sphingomonas sp. | reverse complement strand
TTAATCTGCAGCATATGAGGTCATGTCCGTCAGGCTGTGGTAATCGCGCCGAAAGCCGGTTTTGATCCCGCGTGAGGAGATGTCTATTTCATCTCGCTATTGCGCTTGCCCGTCAGAACCGCACGGAAGCCCTCGCATAATAAAATCCGCCGCTTAATCCGAACGGCGCGAAATTGCCGTATGCGCCCGACCCATCATAGGCGATGATCCCGTGGCGATCGGGATAGATATCGAACAGATTGTTTGCACCAATTGCGAGTGCCACATGATCGCTGAGATCATAGCCAATCTCAAGATCGGTGATCCATTTCGCTCCGAACTGCCGATCGCCGCTGGCGACATTACTGGATTCCACATAGCTGCCGTAGCGCGTCAGCCGGCCGAGCGCGTGAAATTTGCCCAGGCTCCAGTCATTGGACAGTACGACCTTGCTGTGGGGCGTGGCGGAAATGAGGTCGCGCTGCGCCTGCCGGCCGAACAGCGTGACGTTGAGCGACGCGAGCTGCGCCGGATTGTCGATTACGTGCAGGATCTTGGTCTTGTTGTAGCTATAGGCCGCATTCAGCTTGAACGTGCCGATTCCGCCCGTGCGCAGCGTGTATTCGCCCACGATATCGATCCCGCGCGTGCGCGTGTCGATGGCATTGGTGAAGAACTGAGCGCTGTCGACGCCGGTCACGCCATTGGCGATCAGGATGTTACGGATCGCCACCCCACCATTTGAGGCGGTACCGAGAAATTCGGTTTTCACGATGCGGTCGTCGACCCGGATCTGGTAGGCATCCACGGTCAGCCGCGCTGGGCCGCGTTCGGCCGTGAAACCAATCGTATAATTGAGCGATTTCTCCGGCTTGAGCGGCTTCGCGCCCAACGCCAGCGCCGCGACGCTGCCCACCGGCAGGAATTTCGACGTCGTCGACACGCGGTTCGAACCGATTGCTGTCACCGTATTCTGCGTGGTCGAGAAGCCGGTCTGCGCAAGCGATGGCGCTCGGAACCCGGTGTTTACCCCGCCGCGGATCGCAAAGCCCGGCGCGAATTCGTAGCGCGTCGAGAATTTGCCGCTGACGGTGTTGCCGGCGCTGTCGTCATAATGTTCGAAACGCCCCGCGACGCCGATGAACCAGCCCGGCTTAATGTTGGTCGAAAGGTCGACATAAGCGGCAAGATTGTTTCGGCTGATCGAGCTTGCATCGGCGGGGGACGTGCCGGTGAAGGAGACAAGTCCCGGGGATGGCGAGCGCCCGCCATATAGGGTGCCGAACACCGTGCCATCATTGGGGATGACATAGCCGCCATCGCGATAGCTATCCGGCTCGCCAGCGATATTCTGGAATTTTTCCCAGCGATGCTCGACGCCGAATGCAACCGCCAGCGGCTTGTCGAAGCCGATGTCGAAATCCCGACTGAGATCGAGATTATTGACCCACAGGCTTTGCACCTGCTTGCCCATGAAGAAGCTGGTCGGGCTCGAGGGCCCGAGCGACGGATTGAGCGTGCCTTCCGCACCCAGCTTCACATGATCGCGGCCAAAGCTCGACGACAGATCGAAGCCCCAGGGACCGAGATCCCCCTTAATTCCAAGCGCGGTCTGGAAATCCCACTCCCAGACGCGGCGATAGGCCTGGAATCCGGCCGGATAGATTTGCGGCAGCGAGGTCAGTCCCTGTGGATTCGCTTGCCCACCATAGCCGGTCGAGGATGGGACAAACGCGCCGCGCGCGTCTTTGATATTGCGATAGCTGAGGGTCGAGAAATTGTAGAGCGTGAGATCTGCACCGACGGGAAGCTCGGCATTGAGCGAGCTGTTGACGATGGTGTCACGATTCGATCGGCCGTAGCCCCCGGCAATCACATGATCAACATTGGCCTCGCGCGGATCGGGCTGCCCGTTTACGAGCGGGAAAATGTAGGGCAGGGGCTCGGCCGAGCTATCGGCGCGGTCATGATATTTGCCCTCCACCGCGAAGCGGACGAAGCCGTCGCCCAGGTGCGTGCCGTAGCTGAGCGTCTGCTGGAGCAGCGCCCCGCCCTTTTCGTAGAGCTGCCCGGCTGTCGAGGTGAATTCACCGCCGCTCGGAGCATCGTCCAGAATGATGTTGATCACGCCCGAGATCGCATCCGATCCATATTGGGCGGCCGCTCCATCGCGCAGCACCTCGATCCGCCCGACCGCGTTGGTCGGGATCAGGTCGATATCGACCGGGGTCGATCCGCCGGAAATGCGCGAAAGATTGTTGATCAGCGATGTCGTGTGCCGCCGCTTGCCGTTGACCAGCACGAGTAGATAATCGCCCGAAAGACCCCGGATCGAGATCGGACGGACGCTTGCAGAAGTGCCGCCCCCGCCCAGCGCCGGCATGGTGAGCGATGGCACGATGTTGCCAAGCACCTCCTTCAGGCCGGTACGCCCGGTGGCCTTCAACTCGTTCGCCCCGATAACATCGATCGGAACGGGGCTGTCGGCAACGGTACGGGCGCTGGTGCCGCGCACACCGGTGACGATGATCACGCCCTCGTCATCGGATGCCGCTGCGTTGGCGGCAAGCTGGGCGCTGTCGACAGGCGCTTCCTGCGCGATGGCGCCGCCCTGAACAAGAAGTACGGCCAAAACGGCGGCGCTCGAAAGTAATATGGTCTTCATGATGTCCCCATTTCTGATGGCGTTGGGCCGCAGCTCTCCCTTCGCGCGGACCAGATGGTCCCGCGTTCGCGGCGATGATGTGTGGAAGCGGGTCGGCTACTGCGCGGCAGCGACCTCGGTTTTGGATAAGCTCCTGTCGAACGCGGCAGCGAGATCGCGCTTGCCTTCAACAGCGCCGGCCGCCTTGAAGTAGGTCAGAACCTGGCGCTGATCATCGACTAGCTTGTCGGTAATCGGCACGGCGAGCAGCTGGTTCTTCTCGCCATAGTTGCGTGCGACCTCGAGCGGCAGGCCGGTCTCCTCAGCGAGCACCTCTGCATAGCGATCGACGTTCGCGCGCTTCCATTGCAGTGCCTCCGCCTCGCGCTTGAGGAAGTCGGCGATCAACGGCCGCTTGGCGGCGATCGCATCCTCGGTTGCGACATCGAACGCAAGGCCTTCAACCAAGTTGCGGCCATCGACAATCGTCCGGGCTCCGGCTTTGAAGGCTGGAGCCAGATAAGGCGTCCAGATCGCCCACCCGTCGATCGAGCCGGATTCGAATGCGGCCCTGGCATCACCGGGAGGCAGGAAGGTCAGCTGGACCCAATCCGGCGGCAGTTTCGCCTGTGCGAGCGCGCGGATCACCAGATAATGCCCGACTGATCCGCGCGTGGTCGCCACCTTCTTGCCCTTGAGATCGGCCAGCGTTTGCGCAGGTGACCCCTTCGGCACGATCAGCGCCAGCGCGCCTTCCGGCCGGGGTGACATCAGCTGCGCGCCCACCGCCTTGATGCGGCTGCCGCTCTGATAGGCGAACATGAAGGGCGCGTCGCCGGTAACGCCGAGATCGACGGCCCCACCGCCGATTGCCTCCAGCAGATGCTGCGCGGCGGGAAATTCTGACCATTCGATCTTATACGGCGCGCCTTCCAGCACACCGCTGGCCAGCATCAATGCCTTGGTGCCGCCGCGCTGGCTGCCGACGTGGAGCGTGGCGACATCCTCGCTCGCCCCACCCCCGCAGGCCGTGAGAAGCAGGCAGGCAAACACTAAACCCGTCACCCCAGCAAAGGCTGGGGTCCATGTCCGTTGCCACTTGCGGCGGACTGGTGAGACCAGCGACATGGATGCCAGCCTTCGCTGGCATGACGAGACCAGCGAGTGTTTCACGCGACCGCCTTCTCATTCTGCCGTTCCTCATCGAAACGCGCGACGCGTTCGTGCGCCAGCGGGAGAAGCTCGCGGCCATATTGGATGGCGTCGCCGAGCGGATCGAAACCGCGAATCAGGAAATGATCGATCCCGAGCGCATAATAGTCGATCAGCGCGTCGGCGACCTGTTCGGGCGTGCCGACGAGGCCGGTCGAATTGCCCTGCGCGCCGGCGACGGCGGCAAGGCCGGTCCACAACCGCTGGTCGGCGCGATAGCCGGCCTGCGTGGTCTGGAGCAGCCGCTGCGATCCGGCGTTGGGTGGCGTGTGGTTGCTGGTGCCGAGGCTTGCCTTTTGGCGGATATCGCGCACGATTTCGACGATTTCGTCCGCGCGCTTCCAGGCGGCTTCTTCGGTATCGGCGATGATTGGGCGGAGCGACAGGGAGAAGCCCGGTTCCTTGCGGCCATGGCGACGTGCGGCAGCGCGGACGGTGGCCACGGCTTCGCGCACCTGTTCCTGCGTCTCGCCCCACAGCGCGTAGACGTCGGCATGCCGCCCTGCGACCTCGATTGCCTCGGGTGAAGAGCCACCGAAGAACACCGGCAGGTTCTGGGGCTTCACCGCCGCAAAGCCGCCGCGGATGCGATAGAAATCGCCGTCATGGTCGAACGGCTTTTCAGCGGTCCATTCCTGGCGCAGCACCTTCAGATATTCGTCGGTGCGGGCATAGCGCTCAGCCTTGGTCGAAACGTCGCCGTCCTTGGCCATTTCCTCGTCGGCCCCGCCGGTGATGATGTGGACAGCGACGCGCCCGCCCGAAAGCTGATCCAACGTCGCAAGTTGCCGAGCGGCCACGGTGGGCTGGGTAAAGCCCGGGCGGTGCGCGATCAGGAAGCCGAGCTTCGTCGTGATCGCGGCGGCGTGCGTGGCGACGATCTGGCTCTCGGGCGAATTGGACCCGAACGGGATCAGCACGCGATCGAAGCCGGTCTCCTCCTGCGCCTTCGCCGCCGCCTCGACATAGTCGCGATCGAGCGAGCGGAGTTGGCGCGTGCCGTGGATCTCGCTCTCATTGTTGAAGCCGATATAGCCGATGAATTTTACGGGCATGGATAGTCCTCCAGTTGGATTTCAGATGACGAAGAATCCGTGGGTGCCATCACGCGCGAGCTGATCGACCAGGCCATATTCCCAATCGAGATAGGCCTGCATCGCGGCGGCGGGATTGTCGGTGCCCTCATAAGGGCGCCGGTAGCGACCGGCGGCGGGACGCGGCGGCACTATGTGAGGATCGCCGGTTTCGATCGCGCCTTCGAAGGGGCCGGTTAAGACATAAACTTCCCAGCCCATTTGGGCGAGCCAGGACGCAGTCATGTCCGCGCGCGCGCCGAGATCGTCGGCAAGCACAATTCGCGCGCCGCGCACGGGGGCGAAATGATCGGTTTCCTGCACAAGCTGCCCGCCCAGAGCCGAAAGGAAGCCGACGAGATGCCCACGCGCATATTCTTCGGCCGTTCGCACGTCGAAGCGATAGAGCGTGCGCCGCTCGTCGGACTTCAGGCCGTTCAGGATGAACTGATCGATCTGCTTGACGCCCGCGCGATAAGCGACGTTGCGCGCACGCTGACGCGCCTCGTCCGCGCTGCTGCCGTCGACTTGAGGAAATCGGGCCTGCCGCCCTCGTGTCAATGTCAGACCGGCTAGCGTCCAGCCGATCGTGCCGTTGCGGAGCGCCCGGACCTTGTTGGGCAGCTCCGCATTGATCAGCGATTGCGCGCCTACGATGCTGCGTGTCCGTCCCGCGCAATTGACGATGATGGTCGTTTCGGGATCGGGCGCGATGGCCGATGCGCGCAAGACCAGCTCGGCGCCCGGCACGCTGATCCCGCCGGGAAGACTCATTGTGTTGAACTCGTCGAAGCGACGGGCATCGAGAATGGCGATGTTGGCGCCGTCATCGATCAGTGCCTTGACTTCCGGTGCACTGAGCGACGGCGTCCCGCGCCGATGCTCGATCAGCTCGCCGAACGCCTTGGAATAGCTGTTGACGTCTTCGAAGAGTTCATAGCCGGCGCTGCGCCAGCCGGCGAGATCGCCTTCAAGCAGCCGCACGTCCGAATAGCCAAGCGTCGCAAGCCGCGAGGCCGCTGACGCCACGACTCCGATGCCGCCATCGTACAGCGCGATCGGTACCGTCTTTCGAGGGATGCGCTGTTCGGCCTCGATCTCGATCCTTTCGATCGGGAGCTGCGCTGCGAACAGCGGATGGCCGGTCGCGAATGTCGCCTCGTCACGCAGATCGATCAGCGCGATTTCGCTGCGGTCTACAAAAGCCGACCGCAGCTCCGCCGGTGAAATGCGCCGAGTCACGACAGCAGCACCGGCAAGGGATAATAGCCTGAAACGAAGGGCTTGGCCTGCCCGCTCCGATCATAGGTGGCGCGCTCGACCTTGCCGATGTCAGCGCCATAGACGTGAATGCTGATCGAGATGCGATCGTCATAGGCGTTGGCGACGCGATGAATGTCACCGAAGCGTGGTGAGACCGTTTCGATATCGCCAGGATAGAGGGTACGCACCGGCCCATTGGCGCGGATCGCTCCCTCTTCGTCGCGAACGAAGCTCTCGTTGAACTCGGCACCGCGCAGCACGCCCACCAATCCCCAGACGCGATGATCGTGGACGGGGGTCGCCTGCCCAGGCCCCCAGACGAACGAGACGACCGAGAAACGCTCAAGCGGATCGAGATAGAGCAGATATTGCCGGTAACGTTCCCGGTCGGGCGCGGCGTGGCTTGCGGGCAGCCAATCGTCCCTGCCGACCAGATCGGACAGCAAGCGGCCGCCCCGCGCGATCAGCTCCGCCTCGACGGGCGCTTCGTCGATCAAGGCAGAGAACTCGTCCACGAACTCCGCGAAAGCGTTGAGGTTTTGATCGGGCGTGATGGAAGAAAGAGCGTTCATTCCGCTGCCTCCGCATAAGACACAGGGGGGCCGGCAACGAGGTCGGCATAGGAGCTGGCGTGGGCGTCGACGCCGAGATGGCCGAGCAGCCGCGCGCGCAGATCACGCACCGTAGCGGTCCGCTGCCCACGCTCCGCCTCGATCCTTTCCTCGGCGACGATATGGCCCTTGGCGAGCACGAGGACGCGATCGGCCAGCGCCATGGCCTCGTCCACATCGTGCGTCACCAGCAGGATTGCTGGCCGGTGCACCCGCCACAGCTTCAGCACCAGCGCGTGCATTTTGAGGCGCGTCAGCGCGTCCAGCGCAGCGAAAGGCTCGTCGAGCAGCAATAGTTCCGGTTGGCGCACGAGCGCGCGGGCAAGCGCAGTTCGCTGCGCCTCACCGCCCGAAAGCGTCAGCGGCCACGCATCGATCCGGTGCGACAGGCCGACCTCGGCGAGCGCCTCTTCTGCCTTGGCACGCAGGCCGCGCCCCTTGAGCCCGAGTACGACATTCTTCCACACCCGCTTCCATGGCAGCAGCCTGGCATCCTGGAAGACGACCGCGCGCGCGCCGGGAATGGTGACGTCCTGCCCATCAATATTGTCAAGGTTCGCCAATGTGCGGAGCAAAGTCGTCTTGCCGCTGCCAGAATGGCCGAGCAACGCGACGATCTCGCCAGGGGCAATATCGAGATCCAGATTGTCCAGGATGACATTGTCGCCGAAGCGGCGGGTGAAGCCCCGCAAGCTGACCAACGGCTTGCCATGGGCGGCGCGGGGAAAGGCGAGCGTCACGGTCATGGGATCAGGCCTCCACCAGCTTCGGGCGCCAGGCGAGCGCTCGATTTTCGATGATGCGGATGAGGAAATCTACGCTAAGGCCGAGCAGCGCGTAGACCATCAGGCAAACGACAATGATGTCGGTCCGCATGAAATCGCGCGCGTTGTTGACGAGGAAGCCAAGCCCGGCGCTGGCGTTGATCTGCTCCGCAATGACGAGCATGACGATCGCCACCGTCAGCGCATAGCGAAGCCCGACTAGCAGCGAGGGCAGCGCCCCCGGCAGAATGACATGCACGATCAGCTGCCAGCGATTGAGGCCGAAGCTCAGCGCAGCATCGACGAGCCTTTTATCGACGCCGCGAATGCCGTTGTAGAGATTGAGATAGACAGGGAAAAGCGTCGCGAAGGCGATCAGCGCCACCTTGGGAGTCTCGCCGATTCCGAACCAGATGATGAACAGCGGCGCAAGCGCGACGACTGGGATCGTCCGCTTGATCTGCATCACCGGATCGACCAGCGCCTCGCCCTGTCGGGAGAGCCCCGCGAGTAGCCCGGCGCCGATGCCGACCGCCACGCCGACGGCGAGCCCGGAGCTTACCCGGCCGAAGGAGATCAGCAGATTATGCGGCAGCTCGCCCGACCGTACCATCTGCGCCAACGTGACCAGAACCGTGGAGGGCGCAGCAAGCACATGTGCCGGGATCAGCCCGAAACGGGACAGTGCCTCCCAGAGGAAAAGCAGGGCAAGGGGCGAGAGCCAGCGGGATCGGAACAGCGACATGACGATAGGGTGCCGCCATTCTCCACCGATTCAATAGAGTTTGGCTTCACAGACCTATTAGCTGAACTTGTATGTCAAACATCCCTTTGATTTCTATCTACATTTTTACCTTACGGCGGCTGATCGTAGAAAGGCTTTAGCGGGCTAAAGAATTGCGCGCGGTTGATTATCTATCTTTTAGATAGAGATAATGGATGGCTGTAAATCTTCCGACCAACATGCTGCGCAGCTTCGTGGCGATCGTCGATACCGGATCGATGCTGAATGCCTCCGAGCAGGTCTTCGTCACCCAATCCGCGCTCAGCCTTCAGATCAAGCGACTCGAGGAACTGATCCAGCAACCCTTGTTCATACGGGACGGCCGTCGCCTGTCGTTGACACCGGTTGGCGAGCTGATGTTGGGCTATGCGCGGCGCGTGCTATCGGTACATGATGAAGCACTCGCGGCGATCCATGCCGGACGCTTCTCCGGCCCAGTGCGGATCGGCATGGTCCAGGATTTCGCTGACATGCTGCTGACCGGCCTCCTCGCGCGCTTCGCCGAGCTTCATCCCGATGCGCAGATATTTGCGCGCGTCGCAGGAACCGCTGAGCTTGAGGATATGCTCGAGCGCAGCCACCTCGATGTCGTGATCGGCTATGCCGCGCCTGGCCACGCCCACGCGATCCGCACCGCGACAACCCATTGGCTGGGCGAGGAGAGCCTTTTGGAAAAGGACGTCCTGCCGCTTGCCGTGCTCGAAAAGCCCTGCCGCTTCCGCGAAGCAGCGATTGCGGCACTCGACGCGGAACGTCGCCCCTGGCGGATCGCTGTTGAAACACCCAATCTGACGACGCTCCGCGCGGCCGTGGCTGCAGGTCTCGGTGTCACATGCCGCACGGACATCTTCATGCGCGATCTACCTGCGCTCAATGCCGGCGCCCTGCCGCACCTGCCCGATGTAAGCTGTATCCTCCTGTCCCGCGAAGCAGGTGGCGAGACGATCGAACATCTGGTGGGGCTGGCGGTGGATTCGATACTGATGGTGTGAGCTTAGGCGGGGCAGGCTGAATCGTCCGCTTTCATATAAGCAAATCTCAGCCAGTGTTTGGACATCCTCGTTGGCGCGCGGCACCGGCCTCAGCCTACTCCTCGCCCCCCACCCGACATCATCAGCAAGAGGATCGTCCATGTCCGCTACCAATTTATTGTCGCCCGTAGATGCGCCTGCCACTGGCACGCTCATCGTCGAACAACTCACTCCCGTCATCGGTGCAGAGATCGGCGGCGTCGATCTCGGTAAACCGCTCGATCGGGCGGTGCGCGATGAACTCTATGCGCTGTTGCTTCGCCACAAGGTGCTGTTCTTCCGGGATCAGGACATCAGCCGCGATCAGCAGCTCGCGTTCGCGCGGAATTTCGGCGAGCTTTATGCGCATCCCTCGGGCGGATTGCAGACGCATCGTATCATCCAGCCGATCGCGGCCGAGGATTTCAAGAAATATGACGTGCACGAGAACCACTGGCACACCGATACGAGCTGGAGGCTCAACCCGGTGCTGGGCGCCGTATTGCGGGCCGAGACTATCCCGGAGGTCGGCGGCGATACCATCTGGGCGAATGGCGGTTCGATCTTGCGAGGCCTTTCGGAGGACCTTCGCGCGAGGATCGACAATCTTTACGTGGTGCATGATTTCCAGTCGGCGCTGGCCAAGGCGGGCGAGATCTATCCATTGGTGTCGCACCCGGTGGTCCGCACGCATCCGGAGACCGGCGAGGACATCTTCTGGATCAATTTCAGCCTGAAGCCTCGTTTCGTCGATCTCGACCGCGCCGACAGCGATGCCCTGCTCGCCGAGCTTTATGAGGAAGTGAAGAAACCCGAACACAGCGTGCGTTTCCGCTGGCGCAAAAATTCAGTTGCCTTCTGGGACAACCGCGCCGGGCTGCACTATGCCGTGCGTGACTATGGGGATTTCCCGCGCGTGATGCATCGCGTGCTGATCGCGAGCGACGATATCCCGCACCGCGTCCGCGCCGCTGCCTGATCATATCTCTGTAATTTCCCATGGCCGCCGCGCAGCACTCCCCGTGCGGCGGCCGACATTTTCAAGGATGTTGCGAATGCCTGAATCTCTGAACAAGCTGCTTTCCGAATTACATGCTGAGCGCGTACGCACCTGGGATCCGGCCAAGCTTCAAATCAATGTCGATCAGCGCCGCGAACTGGTCGAGGCATTCGATCCGGCAAATGTGATCCAAGCTGGCGATACGCTTCCGGATTTCACGCTGCTCAATGTTGAAGGCGGCGAGATCACGCGCGAGAGCCTGCTCGCCAATGGCCCGGCGGTGCTGATCTTTTTCCGCTTCGCTGGCTGCCCTGCCTGCAACATTGCGCTGCCTTATTACCAGCGCAATCTCTGGCCGGAACTGAAGGCGGCCGGAATCGGGTTGGTCGCGGTCAGCCCGCAGGTTCCGGAACGGCTTATCGAGATCAAACATCGGCACGGTCTCGATTTCGCTGTCGCCTCTGATCCCGGTAACACGCTCGCGCGCGCGCTTGGCATCACCTACGAAGCCAATGCCGCTTCCCGCGCGAATGGCGAAGGTCCAGGATGGATTGGCGAAGTCGTCGGCACCGGCACTTGGGAACTACCACAACCCGCCTTGGTGTTGATCGATTCAGATTACACAGTACGCTTTCTTGACGTCAGCCCGGATTGGCTGGAGCGAACGGAAGCTGGCAGCGTCCTCGCGGCGCTGAATGGAGATATCCCAATCCGTGAGCCGCTCGATGCATAGAAGCGGCGCTTCAAAGCAGGCTCGCGGCAATCGGCTGCGGCTATATCAAGCGACACGCACATGAAAAACGCCCCGCCGACGATCGCCAGCGGGGCTTTTCAGATCAGGCGGCGTCCCGATGCTCGACCGGCTGCGTTTCGATCTGATTCTGGCGGGACGTTCCGCCAATCTCGATCTTACGCGGCTTCATGGCTTCGGGAATGACCCGCTGAAGCGTGATGCTCAGCAGCCCATCTTGGAAGCTGGCCGATCGCACCTCCACGAAGTCGGCAAGCTGGAAACGGCGCTCGAATGAGCGGGTTGCAATACCACGATGGATGAACTGAGCGTCCTGCTTGTCGTCGGCCTTCTTGCCTGTGACGCTGAGCTGATTCTGCTGCGCCACGATCTCGATTTCATCAGGACGGAACCCAGCGACCGCAAGGGTAATGCGGTAGCTGTCCTCGCCGTCCTTCGCGATGTCGAAGGGCGGATATCCGTCAGTGGCCTCAGAGCGGAGACCCGTTTCAAGCAGATCAAACAGCCGATCGAACCCGACGGTTGAACGGCGATAGGGAGCAAGGTCGATTCTCATTTCCAAATCCTCCTATTTGAGCAATTCGGGCATGAGACGCGCCGGGAGAGAGCCGGCGCTCTCCATGTCCTGCCGGGCCCGCAAGGCACCCGGCCATATCGAGTTAGGACGTGACGGCCCCATTTCAAGGGCAGCTCGGTCAGCTTCTTGACGTTGTTTTAAAACGATATATTTTAGCGTCTGCGCTCACACGAAGGCGCACACATCGTCAGCTTTGCTCAACACGGAGTCGGCTATGTCGGATAAATTTGTTGCGTACCTTAGGAAGGAACATGACCGTCTGGAGCGGGAACTGGACATCGCGAGCCGCGAACGAATTCCCGACCAATTCCTGATCGCGCGTCTCAAGAAGCTCAAACTGCACATTCGCGATCAGATCGCCCTGCACGAGAGCCGCGCCCAAGCTGGGCGCGCGGCGTAATCAGCGCGGAAGCCCCGCCGTCTGAACGGGGCGGGGCTTCTCTGCTCCTGCTGGCGCGCTCAGAGTTGGCTGATCCATTCATCGAGCGAAAGCTCGCTGGTCGGCGTTGTTTGCGCCCCCATGCTGTTATTCATGATCTCCAGCGCCCAGCGGCTGCGTTCGTCGCTCTCCGCGGCAACGGCGTCTTCGGGCACCCACAGGGCATAGTCTCGCATATGGGCGTCGGCCGCAGTGAACAGCACGCAAATATCAGTCGCGATGCCGGTCAAGACCAGCCGCGTCACGCCGAGCTTTGGTAGCAGAACAGGCAGGTTGGTTGCGTAAAAACCCGAAAATTGGGGTTTGATGATGAAGAAATCATCCTCACGCGGCCGAAGCCGCTCGGATATCGGATTTTCGCTCTTCAGCGCGCGGTCGACCAAACGAGACCGCTCCGAATGCCACTCGCCGAAATTGTCGTTCACATAGATGGTCGGCATTTCGCGCCTTTCGAACTCGGCACGGAGTGCCTCGATCGCGCGGGCGGCCGCAAGTGCTCGAGGCTTGACCGCTTTGGCTGAACCGAAGTCAAAGCAATTGATCATGTCTATGATGAGCAAAGCGACGTGATCGCCTTTCTGATCCCGGAAGGGTGCGCTCGGGGCATCTGCCATAAAATCTCCGTGAACGGCTCAACGCTTTTCAGTTCCAAATCGGCTCAAATTCACGCCGTCGCACTGGCGCTTCTTGTGGACCAAGCCGCACAGCGGAGACCTATGCACTGATGGCTGCCATTGAACCGAAAGCTTGGGTTCTGTCCAAGGGCTACGGGATCAACCAGAAGGCAGTACTTCTAGGGGTCTAGCATCCGTCAATTCCGGCTTGGCTCAATCCGACAGCGATTGGCCGCGTCGACATCCGCGACTTTCAAGGCTTTCCAACGGTGCTACTCGTGCCGGGCTCGCCGTCGACGATCTCCGCTACATGTCGTGCCACCCGCCGGCCGGAAAAAATGCAATCCGCGTAGGACAGGCCGCTCAAGTAAATATTGGAGCAAATGCCGACCGCATTGCGCCCCGCCGCATAGAGTCCGCCGATCGGATTGCCATCGGGCGCCAGAACCTGCCCGCTTCGTTCATCGACCCTGAGACCACCGACCGACATCACCGGCATGGGCAGGAGCTTGCTGTCGGTCGACGCATCGATCGCGTAGAACGGCGCTTCGCCGAGCACCGCCATATCTTCGGCACCTTTTTCGTAAATGTCGGGCTGCTTGCCGCTGGCGGCGAGATTATACTCCTCAATCGTTCGCTTCAGCGTGCCTTGATCGAAGCCGATCTTGTCCGCCAATGCGTCGAGGCTGTTCGCTTTCACGCAGTTGAAGATGTGGTTCAGCTTGGCGATGTCACGCTGGAAAGGGACGAGCTTGGGATCGCGTGCATGTTCCTTCGCCATCCGGCGCAGGCGTGCGTCGAGGATGATCCAGGCCTTGCCGCCGTCCTGCCCGGCAATCGCATCCCCGATCGCGGCACCGTAAAGCGTCTCGTTCACGAAGCGCTCGCCCTTTCGGTTGACCAGCATCCCCATGGCCCAGGCGCTGGGGGGGTTGATGAAACGCCAGGCGCTGATCCGGCCCATATGATCCAGCGCCCCGCCGGCCGAGGCACCAAGCATGATGCCGCTGCCATTGTCTCCCAGCGTGCCCATCGGCAGGCCTACACCATATTTGGGCGCAAAGTGCTCGATCATCGGCTGGTTCATGCAGAACCCGCCGGCGGAAAGGATGACTCCCCTGCGTGCACGGAGCCAGCGCGGCTTGCGGTAGGTTTCTTCGATCGCGTGCGCCTTCTTCAAATAGCGTCGGCCCACGCCGTAAACCGCACCGGCGAGCGGAAAGCTGGACGGCAGTGCGGCTATCCACTTGGAAGCCAATGCGAAGGAGCGGCCGAAGCGGTTCGCGGCGGCGCTGTCGGTGGGGATATGAAGAACCTTCACGCCCACGACGTTGCCGTTTCGATCAAGCGCGATTTGACGGGCCTCCGCATAGCGATAAAAGCGCATGCCCAGCCGTAGCGCGGCGTCACGCAACGGACCGTAGATGCCGATGCCCAGGCCCCAGGCCTTCTTGCCATTGCGCACGAAGATGCGATGGCCGCGCGCGGCTGGCTTCGCCTGGCGCGCATAAGGGGCTGCGAGCGAACTGTCCGGGTGGTAGAGAAAATAGTCGAGCGGTGGATAGGAGCACTTCTTCTTCCACACGTTGCTGTTGAACTTCACGCCATGGCCGATCAGCCAATCCAACGTGGGCACGCTTTCTTTACAGAACCGCCACAATGTCTCGTCCGAAACGACGCCCCCGACTTCAATCCGCAAATATTTGAACATTTCCTCGACCGAGTCGGTCTCGCCCGCGTCCTGCTGGATGGATGTGCCGCCGCCGGCATAATAAATGCCGCCATTAGCCGCGCTTGAACCGCCCGCGCCGTAGCGGTCGACCGCGATCACTTCGATCCCGCGCTCCAGTCCATCCAGCGCAGCTGCCACCCCCGCGCCGCCAAGCCCCACGATGACCAGATCGGCGCTGTCGTCCCACGGATGGCCATCGACATCATCGATGATCAGCGGCTGATCGATGGAAACACCCCATTGGCGCGCCTTGAACAGTATATCGTCCATGCCTAATCCTTTTTTACGCGACACAATCGATGTCCTTGCCGATTGCGCCGTCTCGTCACCTAGAGCGCGCTGCGCTGAATCAGAGGCAGGCAGTGCTCCCATTTCTCTGTTATTGCGTCAGGCTAGGAGAGCGGATTTGCTCATCAGGGGAGCAGGAATGTTCGAAGTGATGCGATGACCAAGTCCAGGCCAAATGCTTTCCCACGCGCCGTGCCGTTGCGGGCAGTGCAACTCCTGCTGGATGTACTGCAGGACATCGGGGAGGATCCGGAGGAAGCGCTTGCTCGGGCAGGCCTGTCATATCTGCAACCAATTATCGAAGCTGCCCGGGATGCAGACGTTCCGCGCGTTGCGTTCGCACGGTTCGCGCGAAACTGCGTTATCGCCATTCATGTTCACGCCTGCCGGAGCGAGGGCGTGCGTCCGCTGCCGGTTGATTATTTGAAGCTGCTGTGCACCGCCTTGCTTTCGTCTCCGGATCTCAAGACGGCGATCGCTACGGCCTCCGCTTACGAACATATCATGTTCGAGCATCGCGGCCAGCTTCGCCTGACCGTCGCCGATGGGATCGCGACACTCGCGATCGATCTCGGCAACCGCAAGCGAGCCATCGGTACCATGCTTGTCGAACTTTACGCGCTCGCGACCTATCATCGGCTGTTCGGCTGGCTGACACACGATGAGATGGTGTTGGAGGACGTGCTGCTGAATTTCCCTTCCGCGATCGCACAGCCGGTCTTCGGCGCCATGCTGCCGATCGAGCCAAGGTTCGACCAGCCAATGAATGCGATCCGCTTTTCCGCCCGTTATCTCGATCTGCCCGTGAACCGGACTTATGACGAACTCAACGACTTGTTCGAGACGTTCCCCTTCGATTTTCTGCCGCCCGATTACGAGCACCGCACGCTCACCGAAGGCGTGCGGGACGCGATCATGGCAGCCTTGGACAGCGGCGACAGCTTACCTGACATGACGCGATTGGCGAACCTGTTCGCCTTGAGCGTGCCTACTTTTCGACGCCGCCTGGCGCGGGAGGGCAGCTCGCTGAACACGATCCGCGATACTTGTCGTCGCGAGCGGGCGGAGCATCTGCTCCTTCGAACCGGATTGACCATCAAGCAAATCACGTTCCGCATCGGCTTCGCGGATACGCC